>CAYMMC010000421.1:0-3595 GCA_964391125.1 uncultured Akkermansia sp. | reverse complement strand
CATTTTGTTTAATTCAAGCAATTTTCAAAAAATTTTTCTTTTTGTGGAAATTATCCGATCCTTCCCCGTCCACCGATGTCCGCACACGCCCTCAGCACCCGCCACCAGCCCGCCGTCCGCTCCGACAGCGCCAAAGGCGCCGATTGGGACTTGATCGAAGTCTCCCCCCTGCTCGACCTCGACGACCTGCTCGGGATCCTGAAACGGCGGCTCCCCTGGTTCCTCGTCCTGCCGACGCTTTGCGTCGCGGCGGCGCTGGCCTACGTCTATCTCATCGCCGAGCCGCTCTACGAAAGCAAGGCGCTCGTCTTCGTCGATCCGATGTTCGACCGGGCCCTCCAAATCCAGCCCACCGGCATGGGCATGTCGGACCTGGACTCGCTGAACTCCCTGGAGAAGGCCATCGTCTCCGACACCATGATCCTTCGAGTCGTCGACAAGCTCGGTTTGCGGGACGAGCCCGGCTTTCTCCCCAAATCGCTCCGGAAGCTGCAATCGGAAGGAAAAACGGTGCCCGATTCCCGGCTGCTCAAGGATTTGCGGCAAGAGCGCTTCTCCGCCGGCATCATCCGCCCGACCCGCCTCCTCGAGCTGAAGGTTCTCGATCCCGATCCCGTCCGGGCACAGCGCATCGCCTCGGTCTTCGTGGAGGAGTTCGAGGTCTTTCTCGGCGATCAGAAGCGCAGCGAGGCCGACCATTCGACCGAGGACCTCCGCGCCCGGGCCGACGCCGCCTACCGGAGCGCCCTCGCCGCCGAAAAGGAGCTGGAGGCCTTCCGCCTGGAGCATCCCGAGCTGACCGTCGAGCAGGACCACCAGCTCTTCGCCGAGCGCCTCACCAAGATGGGCGACGAGCTGAACGGCGTCTCCAGCAAGGTCTTCAACCTCCGCAGCCGGGTCGAAACCCTGAAGGAGGTCGATCCCGAGACCGATCCGCTGAAGGTGGTCAGCTTGGGCGGCTTCTCCGAACTCGAGCACGTCTCCGAATTGCTCAACCAGCGCCTCAACGCCCACGCCGTCCTCGCCTCCGCCGCGGAGCAGTTCACGCCGAACCATCCGCGCCACCGCGAGGCGCAGAGCCGGGCCGACGAGATCGAGCGCCAGCTCAAGACCCTCGCCCGCGATCTGAAGCAGTCGCTGGAGGCCGACTACGCCGCCAGCCTGAAGAACGAGGAGATGCTCGCCGCCCGCGTCGCCGAGCTGCAGGCCCAGCTCACCGGAGTGAAGACGGCGAGCTCGCAGTTCCGCGCCATCCAGCAGCGGGTCGAGACGGAATGGCAGATCCACCAGTCGCTGCGCGAGCGCATCGGCCAGACGTCGATCGAATCCGAGAAATCCTCCAACGTCACGCGGCTCATGTCCGAGCCCATCGTCGCCCACAAGCCCTCCTCGCCGAGCAAGCCGCTCGCCGGGATCGTCGGCCTGTTCGCCGGGGGGCTGCTCTGCTCGGGCCTCGTCGGGATCGATCTCCTCCGCGGCAAGCCCTTCGCGAACCGCCGCCAGGTCGAGCAGACCCTCTCCGCCAAGGTCGTCGCCGAGATCGCCACGCCTTCGCACGGCGGCAGCGACCGGGAGCTGATGGACTCGATGACGCGGGTCCTCCTCGCCCCCGAGCACCGCGGCGCCGCCATCCTCCACCTCTCCTCCCTGCGCGAGAACGAGGAGGGCCTCCGCGTCGCCGCCTGCCTCGCCTCCGCCTCCGCCTTCCACGCCTGCCGCACCCTCCTCGTGTCGGTCGTCCCCGGCGGCGATCCCCGGCTGCCGGTGAATCTCTCCCCCGTCGCCTCCCAGACCGAGAACCTCCACACCCTGCGCCTGCCGTCGAGCTTCCTCATCGTCCCGCAGGACACCTGGCAGCTCCTCAGCCCGCACCGGCAGCGCTTCGACCGCATCGTCATCGAGTCGACCGCCTTCACCCAGGAGAGCCAGATCCCCGCCGCCGTCGCCCCCTTCGCCGACGTCAATCTCGTCCTCGTCGACCGCAAGCACGGCACCCGCGGGGAGATCGAAGCCAGCGTCTCGCATCTCTCGCGCGGCAGCCACGGAACCCTTTCGGTCATCCTCCAGTCCTGATCCCGCGACGCGATGGTCTCGTCCGACACCACCGCCGGCGACGCGACCGGCATCCACCCCCTCCCCCGGCGCTCCGCGCTCGAGCGGCTCTTCCGCACCCTCGCCCCCTCGGCGGTGCGCATGGTCGGGGCCGGCTTCCAGTTCCTCAGCACGGTGATGGTCGCCCGCACCCTCGGCGACGGACCCAGCGCCCTCTTCTTCTTCTGGTCCTCGGTGCTGATGTCCTCGGGCCCCATCGCCAGCTACGGGCTCGAGCAGATCGCCCTCCGCAACGTGCCGCGGCTGGAGCGCCACGGCGCCGACACCGTCGCCCGCTTCGTCGCGAACCTTCGCGGCATGTCCCTCGCCCTCGCCCTGCTCCTCGGGCTCGTCTGGTCGGTCTACGCCGTCGCGACGCAGCCGGCTCCCGGCGGCTTCCGCCTCTGGCACCTCCTCCCGCTCTTCGCCCAGGGCGCCATCTCCCTCACCCTCATCAACGGCGAGGTGCTGAAGGGCCTCTCCCATCCCGTGCTCGGGAACGTCTTCGGGCACGTCCTGCCCGCCGGCCTCTTCTGCGGGCTCGTCGCCCTCGCCCTCCTCTTCGGACGGCCCGATTCGCCCGGCGTCCTCGCCCTCTACGCCGGCAGCTTCGTCGGCGGCGCGGCCCTCGCCCACTACGCCCCCTGCGGCTCCTACCGCGGCCGCTTCCTCCTCTGGCCCGACCGGGCGACCTTCCGCACGCTCCTGCGCGAGGGCTTTCCCGTCTGCTGCGTCAGCCTCTTCGGAGCGCTCGGCTTCATCGTGCCGCTCGCCATCTGCGAGGCGACCCGGCCCGCCGCCGAAGTCTCGCATCTCACCGCCGCCTTTCGCATCGCCATCCTCTTCATCGTCCTCTCCGGCGCCATCCACGGCGTCTTCGCCCCGGCCCTCTCCCGCAGCGCCGAGCTCTCCCGCCCTCTCGGGCCGGTGATGCGCGTCTACGGAAAATCCATCGGCATCGCCCTCCTCACCCTCGCTCCGGCCCTCGTCGTCGGCATCGCCTTCCCCGACTGGGTCATGTCCATCTTCGGCGGAGAGTTCCGCGACGGCGCCGGGGCGCTGCGGCTGCTCCTCGTCGTGCAGTTGCTCTCGCTCCTGATGGGCCCGGTCCCCTACCTGCTCCTCATGACGGGCCATTCCGCCTTCCTCGCCCGCCTCGGCGTGGTGAAGTTCCTCCTCGTCGTCCTCCTCTCCCTCCTGCTCATCCCCCGGATGGGAGGCAACGGCATGGTCTTGGCCATGGGGATCGCATTCCTCGGCGAGGGGATCATCGGCATCGCCTACGCCGTGTCGAAGATGCGGTCGCGGGAGACACAGGAACCCGACGCCGCATGAGCCTCTCCCGCGGAAAGCGCCTCGTCGCCCCCGAGCCCTCCGTCCCCTCCCCCGCCGGAGGCTGGCTCCCCTGGTGGTGCCGCCCCTCCCTTCTCCTGCTCGGCGCCTCCATCCCCGCCCTGGCGATCTTCTCCTTTTTTAACGATACCGCGGCCCCCTCGATCTACAC
>CAYMMC010000420.1:0-3602 GCA_964391125.1 uncultured Akkermansia sp. | reverse complement strand
GCGCCGGCGTCCGATGCAAGCGCGGGGACCTCCCCGGACTTCCGCAGCACGACGGTGGAGGATGCCCTGGGGATGGGTCGCCCCTCCGGTCGGATGTCCCTGCCCGACGCCATCGTGGCGCATCCCCTGGCGGCGGCCACGTCGCATCCCGACTACGCCGCCGCCAAGGCGGGAGATACCGACGCCGCCTACCGGCTGGCGCGGGACCTCGTCACCGACGAGACGGTCGAACAGGTCAGGACGGCGGTCGCAGGAAGCGACCGCGCCATCGTCGTTCCCGTCGCCGCGGTGGAGGCGGCGGGGCGGAACAGGATCCCGACGATGGTCGCCAAGGAAATCGGCGGGCGCTTGGGAGTCGATGCCGAGCTTCGCATCCTTCAATCCGCTCGGGTGGACCGGGGCGGGGCCTCCGGGCTGGACCGCATCTTCAAGCCCGTGCCTTTCGACGGGCCGGTGGAGGCGGGGGCCGACTACGTGCTGGTGGACGACACCCTCACCCAGGGCGGCACCTTCGCGGGATTGGCCGCCCACATCGAGGCCGGGGGAGGTCGGGTGGTCGGCATCGTCGCATTGACGGGCAAGCAATACAGCGCTACTCTGGCCTTGCAGGATGGAACGCTCGCCACAGTCCGGGAACGGTTCGGGGACATCGAGGATGTCTTCCGCCGCGCCGTCGGCCACGGCTTCGACGCGCTCACCGAATCCGAGGCCCGCCACCTCGCCCGGCATCGTGATGCTGACGCCGTCCGAGCTCGAATCCTTGCGGAAGGAGAATCTGGAGGCCGGTCGTCGCTGGGACGAACTGGCGAGGGCGGAGGGACGCAGGTAGATCCCGGCCCGGAGGAAACCCTCCGCATCGGTCGTCCCGCCGACTCCGCCGCCGACAACGCCCGCCCCTGGTGGGACGAGGCCGACGACGAGGCGGCGATCCGCGAGGGGCTCGACCTGCTCGCCGACAGGCTGCCGACCCGCAACGACCTCGCCGAGCGGCGCGAGGACTTCGACGCCCGCCTCGCCGAGCGCGGGGTCGATCCCGCCGCCTACGCGCAGGAGCGCGAGAGCGCCATCCTCTACGAGGCCTACCTCGCCGACAAAAAGGGGGAGACCCACGAACAATGGTTCGCCGCGGCCGAGCGGCTGATCGCCAAGGACGCCACCGGCGTCGCCCGCGAGCTGCTCGACGCCGCCCGCGAGGGCCGCACCCTCGGATCCCCCGTGATGGTGAAGGCCGCCCAGATCCTGATCCCCCGCATCATGGCCGAGGCCATGGCCAGCGGCGACCGCTCCCAGATCCAGGAGGCCATGGCGCTGCAATACGCCGACTTCGAGGCGGGCACCGCCGCCAGCTACAACCTCGGCGCCCGACGACGGAAATACGCCAACAACGCGGACTCCTTCAAAGAGGGGGCCCTTCCAGCCGGCAAGGATCGAGAGGAGCGCCCGGCGCGTTCACGTCTCCGCCAGGATCGCCGCCGCCGCCGCGATCCGATGCGCCCCGACGCCGCGCATCTCCATCTGGCGCGGGTTCCAATGCAGCGCGAGAGTGCGCCCATAGCTGGCGAGCGGCCCGTAGGGGGCCACAAGGACGTGCTTCTCGTCGAGGCCGGGCAGCGCCAGGCTGGGCAGGACGGCGGCGCAACTTCCTTGGGCCACGAGCTGGCGCGCTTGCAGCATCGAAGCGCATTCGAAGAGGGGCTGGAAGGCAACGCCGGACTTCGCCATCGCCTCCCGCACGGCCCGGTCGAGTTGGCCTCCGTCGCGACCGGAAGCGAAAGGCAGTTCGGACCAAAGCGAGGGATCGGAAAGGTCGGCGAGCCCTTTTCCCTTGGGCATCAGGCGCTTGGGAACGCAGAGGTGGAAGGCGACTTTCACCAAAGGCAGAGAGTTGCGCTTCGAGGGGGCGGCGATGGCGTCGCGGCGGACCACGGCGAAATCGACGCAGCCCTCCCGCACCGCCTCGACGAGGGCGTGGCTGCGGTAGGAGCCGGCATGCATCTGCGCTCCCCCGAGGGCGGCGGCGAGAGCGGGCAGGCGCGGCGTCACGAGCGATTCGAGGGTGCTCGTCCCGGCGCCGAAGACGAAAGCCTTGGGCCGTCCCTCCTGTTCGCGCCGGAAATCGTCGAGACCCTGGAGCTGTCCGCGCACCAGTCCGGCGAGCCGCTTTCCGGGCGGAGTGAGAACGAGTCCCTTGCCGCGCCGTTGGGTCAGCTCGGCGCCGAAGAACTCATCCAGTTCGCGGATCTGGCGGCTGATCAGGCTCTGCCGGACGGGATCTCCTGGAGCCGCCTTGGCGATGCCGCCCGCCTCGGCCATTTCGAGAAAGCTGCGGAGCCGGTCGAGGGAGAGGCCGGATTTGGAGAAAAGCGGGGAGAACATGATTCAGGCGTCATGGATATCAGACTTTTCTTTGTTATCATCCATTTCATGGGGGCGGTTCGGCGCCGGGGCGCTACCTCGCTTGGACCAGGTTCTCCGGGCGTAGGTCGCGTTCCCCGTTCCAGCGGTAGGCCGTCGCCGGCCCGCCGTGGCCCAGGCCGAAGTCCAGGCTGGCGACGTTGGGCGCTTGGGGGGAGGCGGGATACCCGAGCAGCTTGTAGTGTCCGAAGAAGACCGGAGGCTCGTCCTCGCCGTAGTGGAGAAGCGAGTCGAGCCCGTCCATCTCGCTCGGCCCCGAGGGCAGGTGGGGCAACGCGGGAAAGGCGATCTCCTCCCAGCTCCGTCCGGCGAGCTCCCCCCACCAGCGCACCCGCATGTGGTCGCGGACGATGCCGTTGGCGTCGATCAGGGTCCGGCCTTCTGGCATGCGCAGTTCGACTCCTTTCAGGACGCGACCGATGGCGTGCCAAGCCCGACTTCCCGGGGCGCCCCTCTCTTTGGCGCGGCTTGCGTCGATCAGAAACGCCGAGTCGCGCAGGGTCCTGCCGGCGAGGAAGGCGATGTCGTCAGGCACCCATGCCGCATGGACGGCGCGGAGACCGCCGAGATCGAGGTAGAAGGGCAATCCCTTCATCCATTCGACCCACTCCTTGATTTCCTCCTCGCGCCCCTCCATCGAGCGCAGCGTCTCGGCGATTTGCCGGCGGTGATTCTCGCTGTGGCTCCGCAGCGGCTTGCCCCGCTCGTCGAAGCTGTGGTAGGCGACGAAGTTGAATTCGTGATTTCCCATGATCGCGTGCGCCAGCCCCGACTCGACGAGGCGCCGCACGAGGCGCAGCACGCCCCGGCTGTCCGGTCCGCGGTCGATGTAGTCGCCGAGGAACAGGAGCCTGCGGCCTTCGGGATGGGCGAACGAACCGCCCTCCTCGCGGTAGCCGAGTTCCGAGAGCAGGCGCCTCAGCGCGCCGAGTTCGCCGTGGATGTCGCCGACGATGTCGTAGGGGTGGGGTGACGGGGGATTCATGCATCCGAGCATGCCATGGGCGTCGGGAAAGAAAATGCCGGAGATTGCATTCTCCATGACCGGAAAGTCAGGTGTTTCCGCTTGCGCAGAAACGGCGTCCGACTTGACGGCCTCCGGCAGTCCGAGCGGATTGACTGCGCCCGCCGGCGATGCTGCGGAGGCGGGAAGACCGACGCTCCCCCCCCCCCGCAGGTCGCAGTAG
>CAYMMC010000419.1:0-3608 GCA_964391125.1 uncultured Akkermansia sp. | reverse complement strand
TTAATCCGTATGAACGGTGCGACCGAGCGTTCGCTCGGAGGCGGGGCGAGCTGGAGGCACACCGGGGCGGCTAGCAGGAGAGGGCGACCGCTGCGGCCGTCTCCTCCTCGGCGAGGTAGCAACCGGGATCGCTGCCCCACAGGTCGCCGTTGGCGAAGGCCGCGCGGGTGCGGAAGCCGCCGCCGCAGACCGAGAACCAGCGGCAGTCGGCGCAGCGCCCGCGCATGCGGGCCTTCCGCTCCTCCAGGTCGAGCAGGCCGACCGAGCGGATCTCGTCGAGCAGGGACGCGGAGCCTTCGTTGCGGCCCTCCCAGATCTCGGAGAAGGGCATGCGCTTGACGTTGCCGAGCTGCACGTCCTGCCAGAACTGGTCGGGATGGACGTTGCCCTGGGTGTCGATGTTGGCGACGCCGCGGCCCGAGCTGTTCGCGCCGCCTCCGTTCCAGCCCAGCAGGCGGCGGGCCTGCTCCAGGTTGGGGTGGTTCTCGCGCTCCATCCGGACGAGCAGATAGGCGCCGTCGGCGGGTTGGGTGACGGTGAGCACCTCGTGGTCGACGCCCCGGGCGTGCCAGTCCTCCACCCGCGAGACGAGCGTGTCGATGGCCCCGCGCGCGGCGTCCGCCTCGAGCACCTGCAGGCCGCTGCCGCGCCCGGCGGGGACGAGGTGGTAGAAGCAGACGCGCTGGATCTCCATCTCCTCGATGAAGTCGAGGATGCGGTCGATGTTCTCGACGTTGTGGCGGGTCAGGGTGAGCCGCAGCCCGGTCTTCTGGCCGACCTCGTGGCAGTTGCGGAAGCCCCGCACGGCGGCGTCGAAGGCCCCTTCCTTTCCGCGGAAGCGGTCGTGGATCTCGCCGATGCCGTCGAGCGAGATGCCGACGTAGGCGACGTTCGCGGCTTTGAGCAGGGCGGCCCTCTCCGGCGTGATGAGCGTGCCGTTGGTGGAGATGGTCAGCTTCAGCCCCGCTTGCGAGGCGAGATCGACGAGGTCGAAGAAGCGCGGGTGGATCAGCGGTTCGCCGCCGGAGAGCAGCAGCGAGGGGATCCGGTAGTCCGCGAGGTCCTTCACCACGGCCTGCATCTGCCCCCAGTCGAGCTCGCCGGGGTATTTCATGGCCATCGAGTCCGAATAGCAATGCACGCAGCGCAGGTTGCAGGTGCGGGTGATGTTCCAGACGACGATGGGTCGGCGCTCGCGGGCGCTGTCGGGCGAGGCGTGGCCGTGGCCGTAGCGGAGATCGTCGGCGGGCTGGGACCGGCCGGTCCAGAGGCGGGTGAGGTTGATCATGAGGCGAGGGCGGGTTGGTAGGAGCAGGAGGGGTCTTCGGCGAAGGGGTCGCCGGTGATTCCGTAGGCGCGGGCGCGGGAGCCGCCGCAGATCCGCCGGAATTCGCAGCGGCCGCATTTGCCGCCGAGCGCGTCGGAATCCCGCAGGCTCACGAAGAGCGGATGTTCGCGGTAGATCGACGCCGGATGGCGGCGGCGGACGTTGCCGCAGTCGATGGGCAGGAACCCGCTGGGACTGACGACCCCAGTGTGGGAGATGAACATGATCCCGCGTCCGTCGCGGATGCCCAGCGGGGAGCGCATGCCCTGGCGGCCCCTCGGCCCGCCCTTCCCGCGCTGGGCGAGCACGCGGCGGAAATGATGGCCCTCGGTCGTCTTGATGGCGAAGGGCGCGTTGCCCGCGAGCTCGGCCATCTCCTCGAAAATGGCTTCGAGATCGTGGGGGGCGGGCACCTCCCCGGCGTCGGCGCGGCCCGTGGGGACGAGCACGAAGACGCTCCACATCGCCGGCTTCAGCTCGAACATGAGATCGCGGAAGGCGGGGAACTCCGGCAGGTTCGATCGGGTCAGCGTGGTGTTGATCTGCACGGAGAGCCCGGCCTCGTGCGCCATGTCCACGGCCCGGAGAGTGCGGGCGAAGGTGCCCTTCACCCTGCGGAAACGGTCGTGGCTCTCCTCGGTGGCCCCGTCGAGGCTCAGGGAGAGTCGCTCGACGCCCGCCCCGCGGATCGCGTGGAAATCGAAGTTCACCAGCCGTTGCGTTCCGGAGGGGCTCAGCCCCACGCGCATCCCGGCGTCGGCGGCGCGGCGGGCGATGGCGAGCACATCGCGACGCATCAGCGGATCGCCGCCGGTGAGGATCAGCATGGGCGGGGCCAGCTCGGCGAGCTGGTCGACCAGCCGGAGGGCTTCGCCCTCGTCCAGCTCGTCGGGATGCCGACGGGGCTGGGCCTCGGCCCGGCAATGGCGGCAGGCGAGGGCGCAGGCGCGGGTGATCTCCCAAAAGACGAGGAAGGGCTGCTCGGAAAAAGCATCGCGAACCACTGGAACCGCTGGGAGAGGGGCTGCCATGACGCCGACGAGAGCCTACCCTCGGCGGCGTCCCTTTCAAGCGCCCGTCGCTCGCAAGCGGGGACGCGAACAGGCGGGAAGGGCGTGGCCCGTCAGGGTGCGGGAGCGGCGCCGCATCCGTCGAGCGGCCGCGCGAACCTGGGCGAATGCGGCATCACACCACTTGCCAAAATTCGCCACCGGGGGGAGCCTGCCCCGTTCCGTCGCAACGCCATTCTCCGAACGACTCTTTCCGCATGATCCCCGCCATCTCGCTATCGACCTGCTGGTGCTCCCACCGGCACGCCGATGGCTACGACATGCTGCACGAGATCCGCGAGCGGGGCTTCGAAGCCGCCGAGCTCAGCCACGTCATCGGCATGCTCCTGGTGCCCGGAATCCTCAAGGCCCTGCAGGAAGGGTGGATCCGGATCTCGTCCGTGCATAACTTCTGCCCCCTGCCGAGCGGCATCAGCCACGCCGCCCCCAATTTGTTCCAGCCCTCCTCTCCGGATCGCAGGGAGCTGGACTTGTGGCTGCGCTACACGAGCAGAACCCTGGAGTTCGCCCAGCGCTTGGAAGCATCGGCGGTCGTGATGCATTGCGGCAGCGTGCCCTTCCGCTTCCGTTCCCCGGAGCGCGTCCTCTCCGCCCCCCCCGGTCCCGCCGAGACGGTCCAAGGGGGGAAGCGGGACAAGGCCTTGGCCCGCCTGCGGGCGAAGGCGAAGCCCTTTCAGGAGCAGCTCGTCGCCTCCTGCCTCTCCCTGTTGGAGCAAACGGCGGGATCCGGCCTGCGCATCGGGCTCGAGAACCGAGAAGGGGTGCTCGAGCTGCCCCTCGACTCGGAATGGACGGATTTTCTCCAGCGGTTGGCCGAATACGAGAACGTGGGCTATTGGCACGACACCGGACACGCGGGGATCAAGGAACGGCTCGGTCTGCTCTCGCATCGCCAGCATCTCGAGTCCCTCTCCGAGCAGCTTGTCGGCTTCCACCTCCACGACGTCTCGGAGGCGGGGCGCGACCACCAGGCGCCCGGCACCGGACTGGTCGATTTCAAGATGGTCCGCGAGTTCATCCGCCCCCATCACCTTCTCGTCGCCGAGCTCAGTCCCTCGCTGAAGCGAGAAGAAGTCATCGATTCCCACGACTACCTTCGCGAGCGGCTCCACGCCTGAATCCGGCGCGCACGGCATGGCGGAGGCGGCTCACTCGGCCAGCGCCAGATCGGCGAGATAGATCGCGGTGATCGGTCGGCCCGACTCGTCCTT
>CAYMMC010000418.1:2566-3610 GCA_964391125.1 uncultured Akkermansia sp. | reverse complement strand
TAAGCCGCCGCCAGCACGCCGAAGATCACGGCGAGGACGTGGCAGGCGCTCCCCGCCATCACGAAGAGGTGCCAGATGAAATGCCCGTAGCGCAGGCTGCGCTTGAGGTAGAAATAGACGCCGCCGGTGTAGCAAAGGCCGCCGGCGACGAGCCAGGCCAGGCCCACCGTCCCGACCGATTCGACGAGGGGCTTGATCGCCACGCAGATCATCCAGCCCATCAGGACGTAGAGCGCGGTGCCAAGCTTGTCGAAGCGCGGGAGGAGGATCGTTTTGAGGACGACGCCGCCCAGGGCGAGCCCCCAGACCACCCCGAGCAGGGACCAGCCCCAGGGGCCGCGCAGGTTCACGAGGAGCCAGGGCGTGTAGCTGCCCGCGATGAGGACGAAGATGAGGGCGTGGTCGAGGATCTGGAGCAGGCGCTTGCGCCCGTGCGAAGTGACCGAGTGGTAGAGCGCCGAGGTCCCGTAGAGGAGGACGAGGCTGCCGCCGAAGACCGACACGCCGACGACATGCCAGGCGGAGAGCGGTGCGGCCAGGCGGAGCATCGCGACCAGGCCGACGACGCCGAGCGCGGCCCCCACGGCATGGCTGACCGAATTGGCCACCTCCTCGCCGTGGCTCTCGCAGAGGACGCTGCGTTCCTTCATGTCCCGACCATCGCCCCGCTTTCCGCCCTCGGCCAAGGAAAAAGCGGCGCGGAGGTGGCGAATTCACGGTTTCTAACGCGCCGGATCGGACCTATAGTTCCGCTTTCCCCGAAACATGACCTTTCCGACACGCCTTTCCACCGCTCTCGCCGCCGGTTTCGGGATCGCGCTGCTCCTCGCCTCCTGCGAGCAGGCGGCCCCCTACCTGGAGAAGGTGAAGCAGGCGCTCGACCGCGAGACGGAGGCGGAACTCGCCGCGAGGAGGCCGAAGGCGCCTTCCGAGATTCCCCCGCCGCCGGCGCCGGTGAAGATGGAGCCGGTCGTGAACAAGGACGCCCGAGTCTCCATCCTCGGCTATCACGACTTCACCGACGGCGTCTCCTCGAACGACATG
>CAYMMC010000418.1:0-2556 GCA_964391125.1 uncultured Akkermansia sp. | reverse complement strand
TCGAGGACTTCCGCCGCCAGATGCAGGCGATCCGCGACGCGCAGCTCCCCGTGGTGGGGATGAGGCAGTTCCTCGACTGGAAGCAGGGCAAGGCCGACATCCCCGCCCAATGCGTCATGATCACCATCGACGACGGCTGGAAGGCGACCCACACCCTCGCCCTCGGCGTGCTGAAGGAGTTCGGCTACCCCTTCACCGTCTTTCTCTACAAGGACTACGTCGGCATCGGGGGGCGCTCCCTCTCCCACGACGAGATCCGCGAGATCGCCGCGGGCGGAGGCACGCTCGGCAGCCACTCCGTCAGCCACCGGAACCTCTCCGCCCGAGGCGATCGCTCGCAGGCCGCCTACGACGCGTGGCTGCGGGAGGAGCTGGCCGGGTCGATCCGCTTCCTCGAGGAGAACTACGGGGACACCGGCGCCGTGGTGAAGGCCTTCGCCTTCCCCTTCGGCATCTACAACGACCGCGTCCTCGAGATCGCGCGCGAGGCCGGCTACGAGGCCTGCTTCACCGTGGACGGGAAGAAGACGACCTGGGACGCCGACGACATGACGCTCGGCCGCTACGTCGTCCACGGCAGGACGCTCGCGAACTTCGACCCCGGCCTCGATTTCGGCGGGGGCGCGGCGACCTCGGCGGGGCGCCGGCTGCTTGCCGGGCAGAAGTCCGAGGACGGCGCCGCGCAGGGTCCCCTCGTCACGGTGAGGCCCGAGGCCAACGCCGTCGTCGGCAACCGCCTGCCCCTCGTCGAGGTGGACCTCTCTAGGCTGGAGGGCGTCGATCCCGACAGCATCGTCCTGCGCGTCTCGGGATTCGGGCGGGTCGCCCACGACTACGATCCCGCCAGCGGACGCCTCTCCTACCAAATTCCCCAGCGCCTCCGCGTCGAGACCTGCGCCGTGCAGCTCTCCTTCCGCCACGCCGGCTCGAAGGGCAACGAAGTGGTCGGCTGGACGTTCCGGATCGACCCGATCGCGGACTATCTCTCCGCCGATGCCACCGCCCCGGGGAAGAACGAGCCCCTCGAATCTCCGCCGGCCTTGTGACGGCGCAAGCCTTCCCCGGTCGCCGGAAGGCGCCTCGGCAACCGATTGTTCACCCTCCCACCGTTCACGCCGCGAAGCGGCCCAAGCCATGTTCTCCAATCTCTCCGACAAGCTCCAGGACACCTTCAAGAAGCTGCGCGGCCACGGCAAGCTGACCGAGTCGAACATCTCCGACGCCCTGCGCGAAGTGCGGCTCGCCCTTCTCGAAGCCGACGTGGAGCTGTCCGTGGCGAAGGAGTTCATCGCCCGGGTCAAGGAAAAGGCCCTCGGCGAGGCCGTCCTGCGCACCATCTCGCCCGGCCAGCAGATCGTCAAGATCTTCAACGACGAGATCGCCGCCCTCCTCGGCGGAAACGCCGCCCCGCTCGACCTCAATCCGCCCGCCCGGATCCTCCTCGTCGGACTCAACGGCGCGGGCAAGACGACCACCGCCGCCAAGTTGGCCCTGCACTTGCGCAAGCAGGGCCGCCGCCCCCTCCTCGTCGCCTGCGACCTCTACCGCCCCGCCGCCGTGGAGCAGCTCGCCACCCTCGGCAAGCAGATCGACGTCCCCGTCTTCCGACCCGAGCCGGGCGAAAGCGACGTCCTCAAGGTCGCCAAGCAAGCCCTCGAATGGGCCGAGCTTCAGAGCGGGACCGCCCTCATCTTCGACACCGCCGGCCGCCAGGAGGTCGACGAGGCCCTCGTCGAGGAGCTGCGCCGGCTCCATCGCTTCCTCGAGCCGCGCGAGACCCTGCTGGTCGCCGACGCCGCCACCGGCCAGCAGGCGGTCAACGTCGCCAAGACCTTCGACGGCATCGTCGGGCTGACCGGCCTCGTCCTGACCAAGCTCGACGGCGACGCCCGGGGCGGGGCCGCGCTCTCGATGCGCAGCGTCACCGGCAAGCCGATCAAGTTCGTCGGCGTCGGCGAGAAGCTCTCCGATTTCGAAGCCTTCGTCCCCGACCGAATGGCCGGGCGCATCCTCGGCATGGGCGACGTCGTCGGACTCGTCGAGAAGGCCGCCGAGGCCATCGACGAGGACGAGGCCCTCCGCATGGCCGAGCGGCTCAAGCGCGCCAGCTTCGACTTCGACGACTTCCTCGCCCAGATGCGCATGATGAAGCGGATGGGGGGCATGCAGAGCCTGATCGGCATGATTCCCGGCATGGGCGACAAGCTCAAGGGCGCCGACCTCGACGAGGGGCGGATGAAGCGGACCGAGGCCATCGTCCTCTCGATGACCCCCCTGGAGCGCCGTCGCCCCGAGATCATCAAGGCTTCCCGCCGCCGCCGCATCGCCAAGGGCAGCGGCACCACCGTCACCCAGGTGAACCAGCTCCTCAAGCAATTCGGCGAGATGCGCAAGATGATGCGCAGCAAGGGCAAGATGAGCCAGTTGATGAAGCAGTTCGGCGGAGGCCGGATGCCCTTTTGAGACCGCCGAGCCTGTCGTGAAAGCTCCGGGCGTTTCCACCGTTGCCGACCTCCGTCCATGAACCGCCTTTTCGTCCGTGCGCTCGGCTGTCTC
>CAYMMC010000417.1:0-3614 GCA_964391125.1 uncultured Akkermansia sp. | reverse complement strand
GCTGGCCCCGCGCGCGGCCTCCGTCCCGGCGATGAAGGAGGTGAACGGCCCCGTCATCTCGATGGCCCTCGTCCTCTGCGCCGTCTTCGTCCCCACCGCCTTCATCAGCGGCATCACGGGGCAGTTCTACAAGCAGTTCGCCCTCACCATCGCCACCTCCACCGTCATCTCGGCGATCAACTCCCTGACCCTGAGCCCCGCGCTCTGCGCCCTCCTCCTGAAGCCGCACGGGGCGAAGGGCGACGCGTTCACCCGCTTCCTCGACTTCGTGCTCGGCTGGTTCTTCCGCGGCTTCAACCGGGTCTTCCGCGCCTCCTCCGACGGCTACGCCTGGCTGGTGGGCCGGCTGCTGCGCCTGTCCGCCGTGGTCCTGGTCCTCTACGTCGTCCTCGTCAGCGGGGCCTTCCAGCTTTTCCGCACCGTGCCCACCGGCTTCATCCCCGCCCAGGACATGGGCTACTACATCGTCGTCGTGCAGCTGCCCGACGGCGCCTCCTTCGAGCGCACCGACGCCGTGGTGCAGAGGGTCGACGAGATCGCCCGCGGCCTCCCCGGCATCGCCCACACCTTCGCCATCTCCGGCTATTCCTCCGTCCTCCAGGCGAACCAGTCGAACGTCGGCGCCGCCTTCCTCGTCCTCGACGACTACGCGAAGCGCACCGATCCGTCCCTGCGGGGCGACGCCCTCCTCGAGGACATCCGAGAGGCCTTCTCCGTCGTCAAGGAGGCCCGCGTCCTCGTCCTGCCGCCCGCCCCCGTCCGCGGCCTCGGCAGCGCCGGAGGCTTCAAGGTGCAGGTGCAGGACCTCAACAACGCCGGCCTCGACACGCTCGACGAAGCGAAGAACCGTCTTCTCGAGGCGCTGCAGAACGAGCCCGGATTCACCTCCATCATCTCCGGCTTCCGCCCCAACGTGCCGCAGTTCCACATCGACATCGACCGGGCCCAGGCCAAGACCATGGGCATCTCCCTCGCCGAGCTGAACGAAGCGCTCCAGGTCTACCTCGGCTCCGTCTACGTGAACGACTTCAACCTCTTCGGACGCACCTACCAGGTCACCGCCCAGGCCGAGCCCCACATGCGCACCCAGCCCGAGGACCTCATGCGCATCAAGATCCGCAACAAGAACGGCGAGATGGTCCCGCTCGGCGCCCTCGTCACCCTCTCCAAGCGGGGCGGGGCCGACCGCATCCAGCGCTACAACCTCTACTACTCCGCCGACATCAACGGCAACACCGAGCCGTGGCTCAGCTCCGGCGAGATGATCGCGACGGTGGAGCGCCTCGCCGCGGAGCACCTGCCCAACGGCTACGCCATCGAGTGGACCGACCTCACCTACCAGCAGATCCTCGCCGGGAACACCATCGTCTACATCTTCCCCCTCTGCGTCCTCTTCGTCTTCCTCGTCCTCTCGGCGCAATACGAAAGCTGGAACCTGCCCCTCACCGTCATCCTCATCGTGCCCATGTGCCTGCTCTCCGCCATCGGCGGCGTCTGGATGCGCGGCATGGACAACAACGTCTTCACCCAGATCGGCCTCGTCGTCCTCGTGGGGCTCGCCGCGAAGAACGCCATCCTCATCGTCGAGTTCGCCAAGCAGATCCAGGACCAGGGCAAGGACCGCTTCACCGCCGCCGTCGAGGCCTGCCGCCTCCGCCTGCGGCCCATCCTGATGACCAGCTTCGCCTTCATCCTCGGCGTCCTCCCGCTCGTCGTGGCTCGCGGCGCCGGGGCCGAGATGCGGCAGGCGCTGGGGACGGCGGTCTTCTACGGCATGATCGGCGTGACTTTCTTCGGCCTGCTCTTCACTCCGGTCTTCTACGTGGTGATGCGGCGGCTGTCGGGGGACCGCTCGCGGCCGCCGCAGGGGTGAGGACGGGGCAGGCGGAGCGGGGGGCTCCGCAAGCTCGAAGAGCGCCGAGATCCTCGCCCTTTCACTTCCAGCGTGGGGATCCATGGGTTCCGGCCTGGAAGCCCATGGCGGGATTGCTCGCACCATAACGCTTGCATCGGGACGCACCTTGGGGTTGAGTGCTCGCTGTGAAGTCTTGGAACCGCTTCCAGGCGCCCCTGCTCGGAGCGCTCGCAGCGTTGGTCCTGTCCGGATGCGGGGAGGACGGTTTCTTCGGCGAAATGCTCCCGTCGCCGGACTCGCCGCCGCGACCGACGGCCAGGGAGTTGGCCAAACACGACGCCCTTCCGCCGCCGACCTTGCCGGTCCGCTGGACCTTGACCGACGTGGAAGGAAGGAGGCTCGACGCCACCATCATCGGACGCGGCTCCAGTTCCATCACTCTCGTCCGCGATCAGGACGGCAAGCGGTTCGAACTGCCCGTCGCCCGTCTTTCAAACGCCGATCGAAGCCGCGTCGCGACCCTGCCCGTCCGGGCGGCTCCCGAAACGAGCCCGGCGGAGTCGTCCCTCTACCGCATGCGCCGGGCCAAGCTGGACGAAGTCCAGGCCAGGATCGCCGAAGTCAACCGATTGATCGAGAGGACGAGCTCCACCATTCAGTGGCGTTCCTACAACTCGGAGCTGAGGCGGCTTCACCAGGAGGCAGGCAAACTGAGCGAGGAGCTCCGCAAGCTCGAAGCGCGCTGAGATCGTCTTCCCTGCCACGTTGACGCGTTCCGCCGCTGGGTTACAGTCGGCACGCCATGCTCGACATCCGCCAGCTCCGAGAAGACCCCGAAGGAATCCGGAACCGCCTCCGAACCCGCGGAGGCGAATCCTGGCGCTTGGTGGAGGAGGTCCTCGCCTGCGACGAGCGCCGCCGCGCCGGAGAAACGGAGAAGCAGCAGCTCCAAGGCGAACGCAACCGCCTTTCCAAGGAGATCGGCGGCCTGCGAAAGGCGGGCAAGGACGCCTCCGAGCTCGAGGCGACGGTCCGCGGCATCGGCGAGCGCATCAAGGCCATCGGCGAGGAGGCCGACGCGGCCGAGGCGGGACAGACCGAACTGCTCCTGCAAATCCCGAACCTTCCCCATGCGGCCTGCCCCGTCGGCGAGGACGAGACCGCCAACCCCGTCCTGCGCGAATGGGGGACGAAGCCCGAGTTCGCCTTCGAGCCGAAGGACCACGTCGAGATCGGGACGCGGCTCGGCCTCTTCGACTTCGAGAGCGCGACGAAGATCAGCACCGGCGGCTTCGTCGTCTTCACCGGCGTGGGGGCCAGGCTGGAGCGCGCCTTGATCCAGTTCCTGCTCGACCTCCACACCGAATCCCACGGCTACACCGAGGTCTCGCCTCCGCACATCGTCCATCGGGACTGCATGTTCGGAACCGGCCAGCTCCCCAAGTTCGAGGACGACATGTACGGGCTCGAGGACGGCGCCTTCTTCCTCGCGCCCACCGCCGAGGTGCCGGTGACGAACCTCTACCGCGAGACCATCCTGAAGGAAGGCGACCTGCCCCTCAAGACCACGGCCTACACCCCCTGCTTCCGCCGCGAGGCCGGTTCGGCGGGGCGGGAGAGCCGGGGTCTCATCCGCATGCACCAGTTCGACAAGGTCGAGCTGGTCAACGTCGTCCATCCCGACGAATCCTTCGACCGCCTCGAGGCCCTCACCGCCGAGGCCGAAGCCGTGCTGCGGCGGCTGGGGCTGCACTACCGC
>CAYMMC010000416.1:0-3619 GCA_964391125.1 uncultured Akkermansia sp. | reverse complement strand
GGCGGCGTGTGATTGGCCCCGCGTTCCTTGGCGCTTTCAAGACCGGACGGTTTTGGAAAATTCTC
This sequence comes from uncultured Akkermansia sp., assembly GCA_964391125.1. Taxonomy (GTDB): domain Bacteria; phylum Verrucomicrobiota; class Verrucomicrobiia; order Verrucomicrobiales; family DEV007; genus Arctic95D-9. Next base: position 3,554 of record CAYMMC010000416.1, on the reverse strand, counting down.
AAGAATGAATCGAGATTCCGAAAAGATTTTAAAATTTGATTGATTCTTTAGTTCGTTTTGATTAAATTCTTGGAGTTCCTTATGAAAAACTCCCTCCCGATCCATCCCGCCCTGCTGCTCCTGTCGCTGTCTTTCGTCGTCGCCCCCTTCGCGATGGCGGCGCCGAAGGCGCAGAGCCGCGAATATCGCCCCCTTATGGCCAAGGCGGTGCGCATCGAGCTTTCCGGCCAAGCCGGCGCCCAAGGCAAGGCGGCGGTGGCGACCCGCGAGGGGTGGGGGCATTTCGACAAGGCCCAATGGGAGAAGGCGATGGACCGCTTCCTCTCCGCCTTGGAGCTGGATCCGACGAACGCCTCCGCGGCGGAGGGCCTGACCATGGCCGTCTATCGCTCGGGCGACCGGCGTTCGGCGGCGGAGCTGGGCGAGGAGTTCTCTTCGTCGATGCCTTGGATTCGGAACATGGTGGCGGAGTCGATCCTCGCCGACGCCAAGGACGGGGTGGAGCGGGGCGAGGTCGCCGCCCTGCGGGAGCTCGTCGCGGCGCTGCCCTACGGCGGAGGGGCCTACGCTCCCGTGCGCATCCTCGTCGAAAGCGCCTCGCTGGAGAGGATCGAGACGGCCCGGAACACCGTCGCGCAGGCGGTGGAGTGAGGGCGGCGGCGCGGGAGTCGCCCCGCCGCGCGAAGGGGACTTCAGGAGCGGGTGCGCCCCTGGAGCTCCTTCTTCCAGGTGGCGCGATGGTTCACCGCCCAATCGACGAGGGCGATTTCGAGGCCGATGTCTCGCCCGGCCTCCTCGCTCTGAATCCATTTGTGCTTCAGGATTTCCTCCCGCTCGGCAAGGAACTCCTGATAGAGCGAACGCTCTTCGCTGTCGTCGTCGGGATCTTCGGGCATGTCGGGGAGGGGGCGCGGACTCGCCCTTGAGTTTTCCACGGACATCCGTTCTCTTCAACCGCTTCCGGACGTATCGGAAGGCGGAATGACGCGCACGATTTCGATTTTGGCCACGCTTTGGGGGATGCTGCCCCTGCTCGGCGATTCCGCCGACTGGCGCCGCTGGCGCGGCCCCACCGGGAATGCCGTCGCCGAGCCCTCGGCCGCGCCGCCGCTGAACTGGAGCGAGACGGAGAACGTGAAGTGGAAGGCGGAGGTGCCGGGGCGGGGCCTTTCCAGTCCCATCGTCGTCGGAGGGCTCGTGATCGTGACCTCCGCGACGGAGGGGGGGCAGTTCGCGCTGGCCTACGCGCGCTCGGACGGCGCCCCGGCGTGGAAAACCCAGCTCCATCGGGGCGGGCTGCCGGAGAAACTACACCGCAAGAACAGCGCGGCGACCCCGACGGCGGCTTCCGACGGACGAAGGGTCTACGTCGCCTTCCACAACTCGGATCGGATCTTCCTCAGTGCGCTGACCCTCGGCGGGGAGCGGCTCTGGCAGCGGGACGCCGGTCCCTACGAATGCGACTACGGCTTCGGCTACGCGCCCAGTCCGGCGCTGCACGGCGAGACGCTGATCCTGGCCTCGGAGTTCACCGCCGACGGCTGGCTCGCCGCCTTCCGCACGGACGACGGCTCCGAGCTCTGGCGGACCGAGCGGAAGGTGAAGACGAGCTATTCCTCGCCCATCGTCGCTTCGGTCGCCGGACGCGAGCACGTCCTCCTGAGCGGCGCGGACAAGGTGAGCGGCTACGATCCCGAGGACGGGCGGCTCCTCTGGCAGGTGGACGGCACCTGCTCGGCCACCTGCGGCACGATGGTGTGGAGCGAGGACACCGTCTTCGCCAGCGGGGGCTTCCCCAACAAGGAGACCATCGCCGTGCGGCTGGGCGGTGGCGATCCGGAGATCCTCTGGCGCAACGACGAGCGCTGCTACGAGCAGTCCTTGCTCTACCACGGCGGCCACCTCTACGTCTACAACGACACCGGCATCGCCCTGTGCCTGGACGCGGCGACGGGGGAGGAGAAGTGGAAGGTCCGGCTCGGAGGTCCCGTCAGCGCCTCGCCCGTCTTCGCGAACGGGCGGATCTACGCGACGAACGAGCGCGGCATCACCCACGTCTTCGCCCCCGATCCCGAGCGCTTCGTCAAGCTCGCCGAGAACCCTCTCGGCGACGAAGGCTTCGCGACGCCCGTGTTCGTCGACGGGGAGGTGTTCGTCCGCACCGCCACGCACGCCGGAGAGCGGCAGGATTGGCTCTATTGCCTCGCCGAGGAATAGATCGGAGTGGGGGGATTGGCTCGCCCCGTCCTTGCTGCGGCAGATCGCCCGCGACATTGGCCTGACTGCGGAGGAATTGGCTTCCCGGCGCTGACATCGGTCTCACTCCTCCACCTCGGTCGTTCTGTGGGATGCCCCTCCGCATCCGCCCCTCGCGCGATCCCGTTCCTTCCGGGATTGCCAGCCGCAGCCTGTCGGCGCATCATTCCGCAAGTTCGTCCTGTTTCCATCAACCCCCGCCCGTTCCCAATCCCATGCGCCGACCCATCGCCCTTCTCGTCCTCGCCGCGACCCTCGGCGGCGGAGCCTTGCCGCTCGCCGCCTCCCAGCTCCACGTCGGCGCCGCCACCGTGGACACCACCCCGGAGAAACCCGTCGCGCTCGCCGGGCAGTTCCGGACGCGGATCTCCACGGAGAACGCCACCCGCCTCCAGGCCATCGGCATCGCCCTGGAATCTCGCGAGGGCGACGAGTCGCTCGACCACGCCGTCTTCGTCTCCGTCGATCTCGTCTCTCTGCGCGGCGGCATCCTCGAGAGCCTGCGCGAACGGCTCGAGGGCAAGCTGGAGGGGCTCGATCCCGACAAGATCTTCATCGGCGCGACCCACACCCACACCGCCCCCGTCACGAACGACAACCACAGCTACGAACTCCCCGAAACCGGGGTGATGCATCCCGCCGAGTACCGCGAGTTCCTCGTCGCCCGGCTGGAGCAGCTCGTCACCGAATGCTGGAACCGGCGCCAGCCCGGCAAATACGGCTACGGGCAGGGGCAGGCCGTCGTGGCGCAGAACCGCCGCGCCACCTACGCCGACGGCAGCGCCGCGATGTACGGCAAGACCGACGTGGCGGAATTCCGCACCATCGAGGGGCAGGAGAACCACAACCTCGACGTGCTTTTCTTCTGGGACATGCAGGACCGGCTGATTGCCACCGCCGTCAACGTGCCCTGCCCCTCGCAGGAGGTCGAGGGGCTGAGCGTGGTCCACGCCGACTTCTGGGATCCGGTGCGCCGCCAGTTGCGCGAGAAGCACGGGGAAAACCTGAACATCCTCGCCTGGACCGGCGCCGGCGGCGACGTGGTGCCCCGCCCCATGTTCGACAAGAAGGCCGACGAGCGCATGCGGCGGCTGCGCGGCCTGACCCGGCTGGAGGAAATGGCCCGCCGCATCGTGCAGGGCTGGGAGGAGGCCTACGAGGTCGCCAAGCTCGAACCCGCGGCCGACCCCGTGCTGAAGCACCGGGTCAGGACGCTCGAGCTGCCCCTGCGGGCCGTGACCGGGGAGGAGCTCGCCGCCGCCAAGGCGGCGATGGCCAAATTCGAAGGCGATCCCAAG
>CAYMMC010000415.1:0-3624 GCA_964391125.1 uncultured Akkermansia sp. | reverse complement strand
AGCTCCTCCGGTTGGGATCGAACCAACGACCTAGTGGTTAACAGCCACCCGCTCTACCGCTGAGCTACAGAGGATTTTGGGCTTTCTGCTCCAAAGGCACGGGGCGCTTGGAGGGAAGCGCGAATTTGCCCTTTGATGGGCGGGATTTCAAGGGGAAAGTTGGTGGAATTTCGCGCGGGTCGGCAAGCGACGCGATCCCGACGAAGGCGCGGCGATGCGGAGGCGTTCGGAGGGGGCGGGAGACGCCTCCGGAAATTCGACCGGCCGCCTCCGGAGCACGAGATGGCTCTTGATTGCCGAGGCCGTTTTCGTAGATTTCGCGGCGTCGGCGCGGGCTTGGTTCCCCGCCTCTCCGAACACTCCTTTCCGGTTGCCCCCCATGACTCCCGAAGAATTTCGCCAAGCCTACTTCGATCAGTATTCGGAGGACGGCGATGTCTGCGACGACGGCTGGTTCGCGCAGTACTTCGAAAACTCGACCGACTGGCTGGAGGTGGAGTACCGCGCTCCGAGGGAGGGCTTCGTGGTCTACAGCGACCCCGAATCGAGCATCGGCGGCCATTGGGCGACGACGGCGGACGGGGAGATCGAGGGGCCGTTCCAATCGATGGGCGAGCTGGCCGTGGCCCTGGGATATTCGCCGAGGAACTTTCCGCCGGACTCCGACGGGGACGACGAGGGGTTCGAGGACGAGGACGACGAGGAGCCGGAAGCCGAGGACGAATTCGAGGAGTTCGACGACCTCGACGATCTGGACGGCGCGGAGGAGTCCGACGACGACGGGGATCAGGAGGAGGATTGACGGCCCGCCGGTCGCCGGCTTGGCCCCCCCCGGGGAGGGGGGATGCCGCCCGGTTCGGAGGGTTCAGCCGAATTCCTCCTGCATTTCCTTGAGGCGTCCGCGGATGGCGAGTTTCCGGGCGCTGCTCATGCGGTCGATGAAGAGGCGGCCGAAAAGGTGGTCCACCTCGTGCTGGAGGGCGCGGGCGAAGAGCCCGTCGGTCTCGACGACGAGGGTTTCGCCGTCGAGGGTCTGCAGGGTGGCCCTGACCTCGGAGGGGCGGACGATCTCGCCGCGAAGGTCGGGGAAGGAAAGGCAGCCTTCGGTGTCGCCCTCCTTCGGTCCGCGGAGCTCGAGGGAGGGGTTGACGAAGACGAGCGGGCAGATCTCGTCGAGGCGCCGCTCCTCGCCGTCGACGCGGAGATAGGTGACGCATTCCTCGTCGTGGGAGACGTCCACGACGGCGAGCTGGATCGGCACGCCGACTTGCTGGGCCGCGAGTCCGACTCCGTTGGCGTCCCGCATGGTCTCGATCATGTCCTCGGCGAGCTGGCGGATTTCGTCGTCGACGGCCTCGACGCGGGCGCCGGGCTGGCGGAGGACGGGGGCTGGGTAATGGACGATCTGGCGGATCATGGGGAAACGGACGCGAGCCGCGGGAATGGGACTGACGAATCTGGAGCGAGGGGCAAACAGTAATCCTTGATCGCGCCGGGGCAAACGCACTTTCCTGCGGTCGCGGCCCGCAGGCCCCGGCCCACGCCCCATCCCTCAATCTTCGAGCAGGATGCGGAGGGGGAGGTCGTCGATGTCGAGACCGGCTTGCGCGGCGGCGTCCCACACTTTCACCATCAGGCCGAGGGAGGCGTCCTCGTCCGCCTTCAGCTCGATCCGGTCCAAGGGGCGGGCGGCCTTGAATTCGCCCAGGGCGGCGGCGAGGGATTCGATGGGCACGATGCGGTCGCCGAGGGAGACGCTTCCGTCCTTGGCCAGGGCGAGGGGAACGCGCCGCTCCGCCTCGCCGCCGCGTCCCGCCTCGGAGGAGCGCGGCAGCTTCACCCGCACGAGGGATTCGGGGGTCTTGAAGGTGGTCGTGACGATGAAGAAGATCAGCAGAATGCCGAGAATGTCGATGAGCGACACGATCACGATGGCGGGGGGACGCCGCTTTTTCCGGTAGAAGTTCACGGGCGGAAGTCGCTGCGTCCCGATTCTCGGGCCAGGGAGAGGGGGGCCGGCTCGTCGTGCGGGCCGGTGGCGGAGGGCGCGTGGAGGGCGGGGCCGCCGTGCTTGTGGAACTCGTGGAGGAGATGGCCGGCGACGACTTCGAGCCGGGCGCCGATGCGCTCGAGCCGCCGGGTGAAGAAGGTGTGGAAAATCACCATGACGACGGCGACGACGAGTCCGGCGATGGTGGTGTTCAGCGCCTCGGCGATGCCTGCGGCGACGCGGGAGGGGTCGGCATCCTGGCCGCCCCCCGAGCCGAAGGCTCCGAAGACGCCGACGAGGCCGCTGACGGTGCCGAGGAGACCGAGCAGCGGCGCGATGGTGACGATCATTTCGATCAGCCCGATGCCGCTTTCGAGCTTCACCATCTGCTCGCGCGCGGTCGCCTCGACGGCGACCTGGGCTTCCTCGCGGGTTTTGAACTCCGAGGAGAGGGCGACGCGTCCGATCCGCCCGACGACGCTGTCGCTGCGCTTCAGATCGAGAAGGAGCTTCCCCCCGCGGCCCTCGCGGAAGACCTCGCCGGCGCGGGCGAGCTCGGGACGCAGCGGAGGCGGGATGACGGCGTTCCAGCGGAGGGAGAGGGCGCGGTGGATGGAGACGGCGATGCCGACGAAGGAGCAGATCCCGATGGGAATCATGAAGATTCCGCCGGAGAGGAGGAACTCCCAGACTTGGGCGTTGATGGCCATGGGAAGAGGGAAGAGAGGGAGGGGGGGACGAATCAGTAGATGATGATGTCGTATTGGATGACGAGGCCGGAATCGCCGACCGAGCTGGCGACCTCGATGGGCATGGGCGGAAGCTTCGCGTCGCGAATGGCGCGCAGGGAGAACTCCGCCAGCATGGCGTTGGCCTCGTTCTTGGTGATCTCCAGTCCGCGGACCCGGCCCGAGGCATCGACGGTGAACTCGATCTTCAGCATTCCCCAAGTGACGAAGTCGGCGTTGTCCTGCCGATAGCGGTGCCATTTCGCCGAGATCGCGTCGCGCACCGCCTTCTTGTAGCGGCCCATGGGGGTGGCCTCGGCATCGACGGCGTCGGCCCCGGGCTTGGCAAGGCTGCCGTTGATCACGTTCTGCCGCTCCTCGGGGCTGAAGCCCTCCGAAAAGAGGCCCTCGTCGGCTGGGTTGGGGGCGGGAGGCGAATCGGCCGCTGCCATCGCATCCGCCTCGGCCGGTTCTCCGGGCGGAGCGTCGGCGGCCATCGCATCCGGTCCGGTCGGGGAGTCGACGGGGTCCGACGGCAAGGTTCCGAGGCCATCCGCCACCGCGGCGGCGGTTTCGTCCTCCGTCGATGTCTCGCCCTCCTCGTCGGGCAGGGCGAACGACCGGGCGTTCGGTTTTGCCAGAGGGACGGATCCGTCCCCCCGCTTCGCCTCGCTGTCGGCGGGGTCCGCCCCCGGCGTGGGGGGGGAGGCGGCCCCGCCGGCGGAAGTCGCCGGGGGCGCGCGAACGGCCAAGGGGGCGGCGGGAGGGGACCCGACCGCGTCCTGGCCGAGAGGGCCGTCCACGAACTCGCGGTTGGCGAGCGTGAGCTGCGGCAAGGGGCTGTCGCCGCCGCGGGTCGGGCCGCCGCGCTGCGCCCGGGACTCGTCGGGGCGCAGGCGCGAGGCC
>CAYMMC010000414.1:0-3626 GCA_964391125.1 uncultured Akkermansia sp. | reverse complement strand
AGCTCGAACGCCTTTCCCGCCGATTCCATCATCCCCACCACGCACCGCCGCGGGGTTCAAGGGTAGCCCCGAGCGGCCCGCTCGGGGAACGGAGGTCTAGAGATGCCCGATTGGCCGCGCGGGCCGCGCAGCCCTACCCGCGGCAAGATCATCCGTCGAAACCCTCCCCCGATGGATGGGGACTGCCGGACGGGCCGAACCTCGACCGTCTCCCCGGCCGAGCCGGGGGTTTTCCCTATTGGACAACGACCACCCCGCCATCGACGTGAGCGGAAGCTAAGCGCCGCCGCCCGCGACTCACCTTCCACGCGCCCGAGGCTGACGGCGGAGACAGGCCCGGCGCAGAAACGGCGCCCACTAGCCCAGCATTTCCCGAATCGCCGCCGCGTCGATCTCGGCGAGCGAATCGACGACGCGGACGGCGCCGCAGCCGTCGAAGCTGTGCCGCGGGTGCGTCGTGGTCACGGCGAGCGCGCGCATTCCTCCGGCGAGGGCCGCCTCGATTCCGACATGGGCGTCCTCCACCACGAGGCAGCGCGAAGGCTCGCGCCCGATCTTCCGCGCCGCCTCCAGGAAGACGTCGGGATGCGGCTTGCCCCGAGCCACGTCCTCGGCACCGGTGTAGTTCGCTCCGAAGTGGCGGGCCAAGCCCGTCGCCGCAAGGCAAAGCTCGATGTTCTTCCGCGAGGTGGAGGACCCGAGCGAGACGGGCACGCCGGCGTCCTCGAGCGAGTCGAGCAGATCGACCACGCCGGGGAGAGGCTCGATGCCGTCGGCGGCGATCAGCTCGCGGTAGATCTCCTCCTTGCGCTCGCCGAGGGCCTGGATCGCGGCCTCCTCCCCGGGCGCGGTCCAGCGGAAGACGTGGGGAATGCACATGACGTTGCGCATGCCGAAGGATTCCTTGAATTGCGCTTTTGTCAGGGGCTTTCCGACCTCCTCGGCGAGCCGGAACCAGCTTCGCTCGTGCTGGTCGTGCGAGTCGATGAGGACGCCGTCGAGGTCGAAGACGACGCCGATGGAGGAGCGGGGGGGAAGTTCGGGCATGACGCCGGGAAGATCGCGCGGCGCGGCGAAAGGGCAAGGCCCGGAGGCGCCGCCCGTGCCGCCAGGCGGACGGCCAAGCGGCGATCGTTGCCTGCGGGTCCAGTCGGGCCCGCCCTTGGATCGTCTCACTCCGGCCTTTTCCTGCCCTCGGGCCAGTGGCCCCGCTCCAGATCGGCGGCCTGTGCGTCGTCGAGCCGTCCCGGCTCTCGGTTTCCGGTCCCTTTGCGGTTCGTCAGGCGGTCGCCCAGCTCGGCGCGAGCCACCTCGGCCAGCATCATCAGTTCGGCGAGCTTCTCCGGATTCGACTCTGCGAGATTGTTCGTCTCGGCCGGGTCGGCCAGCAGATTGTAGAGCGCCGTTCCCGTTTCGGCCTGGCGGTAGGCGACGGGCTTCCCCCCATCGCCGCTCCGGCCCTCGGGCAGGCTGCGGTAGCGGTGCGGCAGCACGAGCTTCCAGTTCCCGGCGAGGACCGCGTGCAGCTCGTTCTGCCTGTAGTAGAACCAATAGGCGTCGTGGGGACTCTTCGCCCCTTCGGCGCCGACGAGCAGGGGCAGGATGTCCTTTCCGTCGATGGGCCGCTCCGGCAGGCTCGCGCCGACGAGTCCCGCGAAGGTGGGCAGCAGGTCGAGGTTCATCGCCGGCTCGTCGCAGATCGTTCCTGCGGGGATGCGGCCGGGCCAGCGCATCGCGCAGGGGGTCCGCACCCCGCCCTCCCACACCGTGCCCTTGCCTTCGCGGAGCGGTCCCGCCGAGCCCGAGTGGCTGCCGTAGGAGAGCCAGGGCCCGTTGTCGCTGGCGAAGACGACGAGGGTGTCCCCGGCGAGGCCGTTCGTGTCGATGGCGTTGATGATTTCGCCCAGGGACCAGTCGAGCTCGGCGACGACGTCGCCGTAGAGACCGCGCTCCGTCGTGCCCGCGAAGCGCCTGCTGACGTGGAGCGGCACGTGGGGCTGCGGATGCGGCACGTAGAGGAAGAAGGGGCGCTCCCGGTTCCGGCAGATGAAATCGACCGCCCGCGCCGTGATCCAGCTCGTCATCATGCGCTGGTCGCGCTCGTCCACGGCGCGGAGGCGCTCGTTGCCCTCGTAGAGGGGCAAGGGGGGAAAGTGCGTCGCGGTGGGATGCTGCGGCCACATGTCGTTCGAGTAGGGAATCCCGAAGAACTCGTCGAAGCCGTGCTGCAGGGGCAGGAAGGTCTCGTGGTCGCCGAGATGCCATTTCCCGAAGATCGCGGTGGCGTAGCCTTTGGATCGGAACATCTCGGCCAGGGTTGTCTCCTCCGTCGCGATGCCGACGCGGCTCCCCGGGCTGAGGGCGCCATGGATGCCGATGCGGTTCGGATAGCAGCCCGTGAGCAGAGCGGCGCGGGAGGCCGAGCAGACCGGCTGGGCGGCGTACCAGCGGGGGAAGAGGCGGCCCTCCCGCGCCATGCGGTCGAGGTTCGGCGTGGAGAAGCCCTCCGCTCCGTTCGGACCGATGTCGGCGTAGCCTTGGTCGTCGGTGAAGACGATCACGACGTTCGGCGGGCGCCCGGTGCCCGCGGAGGCGGAGAACGACAGGGCGGCGGACCAGAAGGCGAAGGCGAGAAGGCGAAGGGCAGGCGAACCGGGACTGGACATGGGAAGGGGGATCGGACCTTCCCTTTCCTATCACAAACTCCGCTGCGCTGCCAAGGACGCGATCGGTGCGCCGGCGTCGCGGCTTGGACCGGGATCAGGCGTAGCGCCCCAGCTTGCCGCGGACGTCGTCCTCGAACTTGCGGATGTATCGGACGGTGTAGTCGACGATGTCGAGATCGGGATCGTGCGCCAGCGGGGTCAGGTCCATGGCGTAGATCAGCAGGTCGGCGTCGTCCACCGAATGGGAGTCGAAGAAGGTCGCGTTGGCGCGCCGCCGCCCCTGGATGGCGAGATCGTAGCGCTTTCCGCCGGAGATCTGGGAGTCGAAGACGCCGTTGAGGGCGGCGGCGAGGTTCTCGTGGCCGCTGACGTCGTGCAGCACCTTGTCCTCGTCGGGCATCCAGTCCAGGCCGCGCCAGACCTCGCAGCCCCAGACCGTCGCGGGCCGGTCCGCCGCGGGCAGTGCGCGCACGGCGCGCAGCACCGCCATGACGACGCCGATGTGGGAGTCGTGCTTGTCGGCGGGATTGTGGGTGTAGACGACCTCCGGACGGGTCGCCAGCAGGATCTGCTTCAGGTCCTCCGTCAGCGAGCCGTCGCCCGGGTCCTTGACCGCCGAGCTGGGGTGGGCGAGCTGGATCATCGAGCCGAAGCGCCCCACAGCGCCCGCCATCTCCTGCTCCTGCACCCGGACGTCCATCATGTCCTCGTTGGAGTAGCGCTCGTAGGGGCCGGTTCGGGCGCTGCCGGCGCCATCGGTGCAGGTGACGCCTCCGAACCAGAGATCGTCGCGATGGTAGCACGACAGGATGCCGTGGAAGGCCATGAACTCGAGATCGTCCTGGTGGGCGCCGATGCCGAGGTGGGTGGTGCGCCGCAGGGCGTCGGCCTCCGGCTGCTGGTCGGGGATGAAAAGGCGGGCCCGGGGATGGGAGAGCTTCATGTCGGATGGGGCAGGGA
>CAYMMC010000413.1:0-3627 GCA_964391125.1 uncultured Akkermansia sp. | reverse complement strand
AAGTCTGCGAGCTCGCCGGCTGGAATCTGGGCGAGGTCGAGGCGGTGGAGATCAACGAAGCCTTCGCCGTCCAGGCCCTGGGCTGCGCCCGCCTGCTGGAATTGAATCCGGATCGCCTCAATCCGCGGGGCGGGGCCATCGCGCTGGGACATCCCATCGGCGCGAGCGGGGCGCGGGTGCTGACGACTCTGCTCCACCTGATGGAGGACGAAGGCCATCGCCGCGGCATCGCGAGCCTCTGCATCGGCGGCGGCATGGGGATCGCGATGGCGGTGGAGAGGTGAGGCGGGGCTGGGGAGGCGCGGCCCTCACGCCGCCTGCGCCCTCGCCTCGTATTTCGACGGCAGGCAGCCCTTCACTTGCTGGAAGGCCTTGCTGAAGTGGCTGAGGCTCTGGTAGCCGACCTCGACGGCGACCTCGCTGACGTTGTAGCGGCCCGTCACGAGCAGCTCGGCGGCCTTCTCGATGCGGCGCTTCCGCACGTATTGGGTGATGGTCATCCCCGTCGTCGCCGAGAAGGTGCGGCTGAGGTAGCTGGCGCTGCAGCCCACTTCGACGGCTAGGCGGTTCAGGTCGAAGACCTCGTCGAGCCGGGCCTCGAGCTTGGCCTTGGCGCGGGCGACCCGCACGCGGGCGAGGCGCTTCTGGCGGGAGCAGAAGAACTCCTCCTCGCCCTTGGCCGGCACGAAGCACAGCAAGGCCAGCAGCGCCTTGAACTGGCTCTCGATCCAGAAGGCCCGGGCCGCGCCGGAGACCGCGGGCGCGCGCAGCGAAGGAATCACCTGGGAGAGAATTTCGGGACGCGCCGTCGTTTTGAAGCCGAGCGACGACCCGTAGATCAGCTCCCGGACGCCCGGCGCCAGGCCGGGGCGAAAAGGCTCCAGCATCGTCGTGAGCGCGCCGTGGCGCATGCCGAGGAGGACGGCGTCCGTCTCGTGCTCCGTCTCGATCCGAATCGCCGCGTCGCGCGTGTCCAACAGGACGACGTGGCCCGGCTCGACGATGCCGGACTCCCCCCCCGCCGTCCACCGCAGCGGCGCCGAGACCGGCACCACGAAAACGATCTGCCCCGGGGGCAGGAGGGTCGAACCGCCCGCGTCACCCCCTTCGGAGGAAGCCGCGATCGCCCACAGGATGGAGCGTTGCCAGTCGCCGAAGAGGAAGGGGCCGAGGGGATGGGAAGTCATGATGGGAAGTTCAACTGATAATGCGTCTCAATACCAGATGAAATGACCCCACGCCAGTTCTTTTTTCGGCCCGCTCGCCGGGATCGCGTCCTCAGAGCAGGACGTCGTAGGGCCGCTCGCCGATCTTGTCGTGGAATCCGACGAAGGCCTGGTTGGCGACCTTGTAGCCGCCCGGCGTCGGGTAGTCGCCGGTGAAATACCAGGCGCCGTGGTGCGCGGGGATGGCGGCCCTGAGGCCCTCCACGGTCTGGAAGACGACCTCGACCTTGCCCTGCCAGGGGATGTTCTCGGGCGTGATGAGCCGGCCCACCTCGTCGGAGAGCTCCTCCTCGCTGAAGGGCTCGTAGATGCGCTTCACCGGGTTGCCCATCTCCTCGACGGGCTTCTTCAGCTCTTCGAGGCAGGCGTAGTAGACGTCGGCGATGCGGTTGCGCATGCCGCGCCGCTCCAGCAGGTTGATGGCCGCCTTGAAGACGATGAACTTGCCCAGTTGGGACATGTCGATGCCGTAGCAGTCCGGATAGCGGATCTGCGGGGCGGTCGAGGCGATGACGATCTTCTTGGGGTTGAGCCGCGCGAGGATCTGGATGATGGAGTCCTTCAGGGTCGTGCCCCGGACGATGGAGTCGTCGAGGACCACCAGCGTCTCGCCCGCCTCCATCTGGCCGTAGGTCACGTCGTAGACGTGCGAGACCATCTGGTTGCGGCCCTTCTCCTGGGCGATGAAGGTGCGCAGCTTCACGTCCTTGTGCGCGATCTTCTCGCCGCGCGGCCAGCTTTTCAGCACGAGCTTGTCGAGGGTCTCCTCGTCGAGCGCGCCCGATCTCGCGGCGGAGAGGATCTCCTCCTTGACCTGGTCGCGGCGGAAGATCCGCAGCCCCTGCATGAGGCCGTAGTAGGCGATCTCGGCGGTGTTGGGGATGAAGCTGAAGACCGTCTTGTCGAAGTCCACGTCGATGCGGCTCACGATCTGGGGCACGAGGTTCGCGCCGAGCCGCATGCGCTCGCGGTAGATGTCGGGATCGTTCCCCCGCGAGAAGTAGATGCGCTCGAAGGAGCAGGGCGTCGGCGGGCGCTGTTCGGCGTAGGACGACAGCTCGAAGCCGCCGCCGCGCTTCATCACCGCGACGTGGCCGCGGGGCACTTCGCGGATCTGCGAGACCTCGGCGTTGAAGACCGTCATCAAAGGCACGCGCTCGCTGGCGAAGGCGATGACCTCGTCGTCCTCGTAGTAGAAGCAGGGGCGGATGCCGTTGGGATCGCGCAGGACGAAGGCGTCGCCGTTGCCCACGGCCCCGGCGATGGTGTAGCCGCCGTCCCAGATGTCGGCGCATTTCCGGAGGATGCGGACGAGATCGAGCTCGTCGGAGATGATCCCCGGGATGTCCGGCCCCGGGGTGCCCTGGTCGCGCTCGCGCCGGTAGATGGCGTCGTGGGCCTCGTCGAGGTGGTAGCCGATCTCCTCCAGCACGGTCTGGGTGTCGGTGTCGAAGACGGGATGCTGGCCGCGGTCGATGAGGTGGTGGTTCAGGTCGCGGGCGTTGGTCATGTTGAAGTTGCCCGCCACCATCAGGGTCTTCGTCGGATAGTTCGTCCGCCGCAGATAGGGATGGCAGCCCCCGCTGCCGAAAGTGCCCGAGGTGCCGTAGCGAAGATGCACCAGCAGCACTTCGCCGCCGAAATCGAAATTCGCCTTGAACGAGGCCGGATCCTCCGGGTCGAGCCTCCCCTTCCGCTCCCGCTTGCGCAGGTCGCGGAGCTGGTCCTCCATCACCCGGATGAGGGAGTCGCGGTCGGCGCTGCGCTCGCGGAAGAGGTAGGGCTGGCCCAGCGGCATGTCCAGCTTGACGCAGCCGATGCCCACGCCGTCCTGGCCTCGGTTGTGCTGCTTCTCCATCAGCAGGTAGAGCCGCTGGAAGCCCCACAGGCAGGTGCCGTAGCGCTGCAGGTAGTAGCCCAGGTCCTTTTTCAGCCTGACGAAGGCGATGCCGCATTCGTGCCGGAGGGGGTCGCTCATGGGTGGGTGGGGGCGGGAATGGAATGCCTGCCGGACGTGGAGAGCGCCGGACGGGACGTCGCATGGGCATCCTGCCCATGCCTTCGACGGAGACGACGTGGTGGAACGGGCAGAATCTCGCCCGCCGGACGAAGACGAAGGGCGCGAGCCCTAAAAGCGGACGAACCGTCAAGGGACTTCGGAGTCCACCCAAGACGCATGGGCTGGAAGCCCATGCCACAGGCCTCCGCCATCCGCAACGTCAGGGCGGCTCTGATGGGCATGGTGGCCGGATGCAATGCTTGTGCGCTAGGAGTCATTTCGGTGTCGGCGCCAGCCTCAAGGAAGCCGACATCCTTCTTGAATGGGCGATGATGGCGTAAATACAGAGGAACGGGATGCTGTAGACGAGGGCATACAACCATCCGAAGAACAGGGCAAAGA
>CAYMMC010000412.1:0-3627 GCA_964391125.1 uncultured Akkermansia sp. | reverse complement strand
AGCCGACGCGCCGGGCTCAGACCGCCGCCCGCACTGCCTCCGCGCCGATGCCGCGCAATTCGAAGACCTTGAGGATGGTGTCCTCGATCAGGTTGTTCGGACAGGAGGCGCCGGCGGTGATGCCGACGACGACGGGGCGCTCCGAGGCGAGGGCTTCGGAATAGCCGGCGACCTCCTCCTTCCGGTGGATGTCGTAGTGGACGATCTCGCCGAGGGAGGCGAGGCAGGTGGCGCTGCGGATGAAGAAGGTGGGCAGCTCCTTCTCCCCGATTTCGACGAGGTGGGTCGTGTTCGAGCTGTTGTAGCCGCCGACGACGACGAGCAGGTCGAGGGGGGTTTCCAGCATCTCGAACAGCGCGTCCTGGCGCTCCTGCGTCGCGCCGCAGATCGTGTCGAAGACGGAGAAGTTCGCCTCGTTCCCGTCGCGGCGCACCACGGCGTCGCGGACGCGGCGCTGGATCTCCTCGGTCTCGGACTTCAGCATGGTGGTCTGGTTGGCCACGCCGACGCGACCGAGGTGGATCTCGGGGTCGAAGCCCTCGGACATCGCGTTGCGGAAGCGCTCGCGGAAGGCCTCCGCGTCCCCGCCCTTCTCCAGGAAGTCGCAGACGTAGTCGATGTCGTCGAGGGTGAGGACGACGAGGTAGTGCCCCCGCCCATCCTCGCCCGCGGCGCGGGAGGCGGTGGCGCGGGTCTCCTCGTGGTCGGCCTTGCCGTGGATGATGGAGGTGACGCCCTCCTTGGCGAAGGTCCTGACCCGCTTCCACACCTTCATGACGTCGCCGCAGGTGGTGTCGACGATGCGGCAGCCGCGCGACTCGACCTTGTCCATGAAGGAGATCGGGGCGCCGAAGGCGGGGACGATGATGACGTCGTCCTCGGTGAGCTCGTCGTAGCGGCCGTCCATGGCCCGCCAAGGCAGGGAGACGATGTTCATCTCCTCGAGCTGGCGGTTGACCTCGGGATTGTGGATGATCTCGCCGATCAGGAAGATGCGGTTGTCGGGGAAGACGCGGCGGGAGGCGTAGGCGAGGTCGATGGCCCGCTCCACCCCGTAGCAGAAGCCGAACTGCTTCGCGAGCCGGATGGTGGTGCTGCCGATGGTCAGGATGCCGCCTTGGCCGCGCACTCTCTCGACGAGGGAGCTGCGGTAGTGGTTCGCGACCTCGGCCTGGACGCGCTCCATCACCTCCGGGGTGCGGACGTTGACGCGGGGACGGGGGCGGGGGCGCTCGGGCAAGGCGGACATGGAGGACGGTGCTCCGGAACGGGCGGTCTTCAGAAGGCCACGTCGGTGCGGTCCAGCGGCGCGTCGGTGATCAGCACCGATGGAGGGGCGTCGGGATCGGCGTAGTCGGTGGGACGGGGCACGTTCTTCCCGACGGTGGCGTCCTCGGGCTGGCTGTGGGCGACGTGGACCGTGGCGCCCATCGGAACGAGGTCGAAGAAGTCCTTCGCGATGCTGCGGTGGAGGCGCAGGCAGCCCTTGGTGCGGGGCTCGGGCCAGACGCCGCCGGCGTGGAAGCCGTAGCCGGCCTTGAACTCGACCCACCAGGGCATGGGGTAGCCCTTGTAGGTGTAGCCGGCGGGCAGGCTGGCTCGCGTCCCGGGGCGGATGTCCTCCCCGCGGACGTGGAAGCCGTAGGTGTTGGAGCGCTTGCGCGGCTGCTTGCTGAAGACCTTGTAGGTGCCGAGCGGGGTGGGGCTGTCGGGCTTCCCGATGGCCACGGCGGCGACGAAGCGGGGCTCCTCGCCCTCGAGGACGTAGACGGCGCGGTTGTTGAGGCTGACTTTGACCTTCACGTTGGACGGGTTGGTCACCGCGCCGTAGCGGACCGCCATGCTGGCCGGCTGCTGGGGCTCCACCGTCTTGCAGGCGGGGAGGACCGTGGCGAGAAGCAAGCCGCCGAAGGCCACGAGGAGGGAAGGGGAGGGGAGGCTCCGAATGTTCATGGGGAATGGAAGAAGGCCGTCGAATCTACACCAAAGCCCCGTCGGGGGCGAACGATGTTCGGTTCTCCGAAAGAAAATTACATTTTTTCTCTCCAAACTATTGACAAAGGTTAATATTCCGGTATTCTTGACGCGGTTACTTTCTCGGTAACTGTCTGTTTGTGTTTCGTGTTTCAGAACCGCTCAGCCCTCGGGCTGAGCGGTTTCTGTTTTTGGGTTTGGGGAGTGTCTGCGGCCGGTCGGTCGGCGGCCCCCGCTTCGGCAGGGCTCAAGCCGGGACGGCGGCGCGGTTCGCGAAGCGCTCGTGGAGCTCGTCGGGCCGGTCCCGGTGGACGGATCCGGCCCGCTCCAGGGCCTCCTCCTCCAGTTCGGCGCGGCGCTCCTCGGAAAGACGGATCAGGAGCTGCGCCGCGTCTTCGGAAATCCCGATGTCCCCGCCTCCGGAAAACGTCTCCTCCAGGACCGCGAGATCGTGGTGCTCGCCCAGCAGCGAGGCGAGCTCCTCGGCCGCCGCCGCGCGGGCGGGGAGCTCCGCCGGATCGAGGAAGACGAGCCATCGGCAATGGAAGGAGAGGTATTTCACCCGTTTGCGCCATTCGTGGAACTCGTGCGGATCCCGCGACTCCCGCGCCTCGTCGTGATGCCGCAGGGCGACCCGGTAGTTGGAAACGGCGGCGCTGAACGCGATCTCCAGGGTGACCTGGCGCCAATCCCATTCGTCGACCAGCCGGGCGGCTTCGGCGAAGTCGCGGGCGGCTTCGGCCACTTGGTCGCGCAGCCCCCCTTCCCGCAGGATCCGGGCGTGCCGCTCGGCCAGCAGTCCGTCGAGCCGCCCGAGGTCCGGCGCCGTCGGCCCGTCGTGGCGCGCGAGGAGATTGGCGCAGCTTTCGCGCAGGACGTAGGCGTCCCGGGCGGCGGAGAAGCGCCGGGCCGCGTCCCGGACGAGGCGGTTCGCCTGGGAGAGGGCGTCCGTGCCGAGGACGGGACGCGCGAGCAGGAGAACGCCCCGCATCCGCTTGTTGTGCCGGCGGATCTCGTGGATGGCGAGATCGGGGGCCTTCGCGAAGGCGTCGAGGCACGCCTTCGCGCCCGCGGCCTCCTTGAGGAAGACGCGGCGGCATTCGCTCCCGACGGGCGCGTCCTCGGAAAAGGCGGTGTCCATGCCCGGCACGGTCGCTGGAAATCCCGCTTTGTCGAGTCGCGAAAAGGAGCCCGATGGAGCCCCTTCGGACCTACGCATTCCCTCATTCCCCCTTGCTTCCGGCGCGTCCCGCCGCCATCCTCCCGCATGAGGCCGCCCCGCTTCCCCCTCGGCGGCAAGAAATCAGCGCTTTGACCCCATGCGACTCGTCCTCCCCAAGTGGTTCGATCTGCACGCCCATTTCCGCCAGGGGCCGAACATGGTCCGCTACCTCGCCGACCATCGCGCCATGGGCTGCGCCGGGGCCCTCGCCATGCCGAACACCCAGCCCCCCGTGGCGACCCTCTCGGGTCCGGGATCGGACAGGGTCTGGTCCGTCGAATCCTACCGCTCCGCCCTCCTCGCGGCGGGCGCGGACACCTTCGAGCAACTGATCGTGCCCCTCTACCTCACCCGGGGGACCCGCCCGGAAACGATCACCGAGGGCGCGGTCTCCGGCCTGCTGCGGGCCTGCAAATACTACCCGCCCCACG
>CAYMMC010000411.1:0-3641 GCA_964391125.1 uncultured Akkermansia sp. | reverse complement strand
CCGGGGAAGACCCGGATGCGCTGGTCGGCCACGCCGTCGCCGTCGGTGTCCTTGAGATACCAGATGTCGGGGGTGGCCGCGACGAAGACGCCGCCTTTCCAGCAGGCCACGCCGGTGGGCCAGGAGAGGTCCTCGGCGAAAACGGTGGCCTGGTCGAACACGCCGTCGCCGTCGAGATCGTGCAGCAGGCGGATGCGTCCGATGGCCGCGTCGGTGGGATTTTCCTGCCCGGGCTGGTGCTTGGCCTTGTCGGTGTAGGGATAGTCCCGCATCTCGCAGACGTAGGCGCGGCCGTTCTCGTCGTAGACCATCGCCACGGGGCTGGCGAGGAGCGGTTCCGCCGCGAGCAGGTCCATGCGGAAGCCGTCGAGCACCTCGAAGGTGGCGGCGGCCCGGTCCGGCGGGGTCGCGGGCACGGTGGGGATTTTCTCCGTGACCGCCCCGCGCTCCGGAGCGGAGAAGATGGTCTGTTGCGCCCGCAGCGCCGGAACGAGGGACAGGACCGCCCCGAGGGAGAGGACGGCAAGGGCGGCCTGTGGGGACGGGCGTTTCGAGACTCGGTTCATGCCTTGGTTCCGAATCAAAGCATCACACTTCGCCCGGCACGTCAACCGGGGCGTGCCGCGTCTTCGTGTCCGGGTCCCGGGGGAGCTTCGCTTCCGGTCACCGTCCCGCCGCCGCCATCGCCTTCTCCGCCAAGTCCGCGAAGGCCGCCGAGATCGCGTTCTCCGAGGGGTCGAGCAGGGCGACGGGCTCGCCCCGGTCGGCCCGGGCCCGGGTCTCGACGTCGAGGGGGATCTGCGCCAGCAGGGGCACCCCGAGCCGCTCCGCCTCGGCGGCCCCGCCGCCTTCGCCGAAGATGGGGTAGCGGGTCCCGTGGTCGCATTCGAACCAGGCCATGTTCTCGACGAGGCCGGAGATGGGGACGTTGACCTTCTGGAACATGGACACCGCCTTGCGCGCGTCGATCAGGGCGACTTCCTGCGGGGTCGTGACGATGAGGCTGCCGTCCACGGCCACGGTCTGGACGATGGTGAGCTGGATGTCCCCGGTGCCGGGGGGGAGGTCGAGAACGAGGTAGTCGAGCTCGCCCCAGAGGCATTGCCGCAGGAACTGCTGGGTGTAGCGCGTCGCGAGGGGGCCGCGCACGATCACGGGGGAGTCGTCGGAAAGGAGGAAGCCCATGGAGATGGCCTTGATGCCGTGCGCCTCGATGGGGATGATCTCGTTCTGGTCCGTCGCCATGGGCTGCTGGTCGGCGGCGCCGAGCATGAGGGCGACGCTGGGGCCGTAGAGGTCGCAGTCGCAGAGGCCCACCTTGGCGCCGGTGCGGCGCAGGGCGATGGCTAGATTGGTGGAGACGGTCGATTTGCCGACGCCGCCCTTGCCGCTGGCCACGGCGAGGATCCGCTTGACGCCGGGAATGGAGGTCTGCGCGGCGGCGGGGTTGCCGGCGACGGGCTCCGGCGGGTCCTTGAGGTCGAAGTCGATGGTGATCTTGCCCGCGCCGGCGAGGGAGGAGAGGGCCTCCTCGATGCCCTGGTGGATCGCGCGGGGCACGTTCGGATCCCGGGTCGCGAGGCTGACGAGCACGCTCACGTCGTTGCCGGCGACGTCGATGCGTTTGACGAGGCCGAAGGAGACGATGTCCCGGCTGAAGCCGGGGTAGGTGACCTTCTTCAGTTGTTCCCGGACGGAGGTTTCGTTGATCATGGGCCGTGCAAGTGAGACGTGCGGGGGCTTTCCCCGCCTTTTCCCCGATAGGCGATTACGATGCGAAGTCCAGCGGGGAGACTTGGAAATGATGGAAGCGCGGGCTTTTGGGGTCAGGCGTCCGGTCCGCCCACGGGCGGCGAAGGGGGGCGGTGGATCTCCGCCTCGGCTTCGCGAAGGGACTCGGGACGGATCGCGGGAAGACCGCCGGGGGGGCCGTGGAGGCGCGGGTCGCAGGCGCGGAGCTCGCGGGTGTAGGCGAAGCGAGGGGCGGCGAGGATCTCGTCCGTCGGACCTTCTTCGAGCAGGCCGCCCTCGAAGAAGACGGCGACCCGGTCGGCGCAGCGCTCGACCCCGCGCAGAGTGCCGGTGGAGACGAGCATGCCGATCCCGAATTCGTCCCGGAGGCGGGAGAGCAGGTCGAGCCAGGCGCGTTCGGCCAGGGGATCGAGGTCGGCGTCCGCCCCCTCCGAGACGATCAGGCGCGAGCCGAGAAGCAGGGCGCGGACGGCGCCGAGGCGCTTTCGGTCGAGGGGGGAGAGATCGACGAGACGTCGAGGGAGGAGGAGATCCGCTTCGAGGAGACCGACGCTGAAGCAGCAGTCGTCCCAATCGCGGAGCCTGCCCTTGGCGAGGCGACCGAGGTCGCGCCGCCATTGCTGGACAGTGCGGTCGGGATCGGGAGGGGCGGAGGCTTCGCTTGCGATGACGGCGATGGGGCCCCGCCGCAGCGCGAGGAGGTGGCGGCGGGATTTACCCAGGAGGGAGGTGCCTTCGAATTGGAGCGCGCCGGACAGCACCTTGGCCCGGGGATCGGCGATCCCGGCGGCGAGGCGGGCAAGGAGGGCCGGACCGCCGCCGGACTCCCCCGCGAGCGCGACGATTTCGCCGGAGGCCAAGGACAGGGAGACGCGGCGCAGGCCGATCCTCCGCTCTCCGGGCAGGGCGGCGATTTCGACGGTCAGATCCTTCGCCTGCAACAGGGGAGGGAGGGCGGCGCTCATGGGTTCAGAGGAAATGGGGGAGAGGTCCGGTTCGCAAGGCGGCGGAGACCCGCCAGCCGAGGAGGGAAAGGGCGAGGACCACGGCGGTGGCGAGCAGGCCGGGATGGATCGTCATCCAGGGGGCCTCGATGAGGTAGGCCCGCCCCCGGGCGATCATCGTGCCGACGCTGAGCCGTCCTCCGGCGAAGTCTAGAAAGGAAAGCGCCATCTCCGCGAGCACGGCGGCAGGAACGAGCGAGGCGAAGACGCCGGGCAAGCGCCGCAGCACCGAGGGGAGGACCCGTCCCAGCACGATCTCGCGGCGGGAAAGGCCGGCGATGCGCGCCGCGACGAGGTCGGGGCCCTCCTCCCCCTCGCGGAACCAGCGAGTCAGCACGGGGCAGAGATGCAGGGCGACGGCGGCGGCGATGGCTCCGATCACGAGGACGAGGCCTCCTCCGCCCCCGCCCGCGAGAATGGCGACCCCGGCCATCGCCGGGAGGGCTCGGCCGACGCGCGAGAGACGGTCGATCCAGTCGAAGCGGGTCTCCCGCAGATCGAAGACGAAGAGCGAGACCGCCAGCAAGGCGAGCCCGATTCCCAGGGTGACGGCCACCACCGCCACCGAGACCGAGGTGGCCATGGCGAACCGGCTCAGTTCGAAGAGGTCCGCGCCGTTCGCCGCAGTGCCGAACCAGGGCTCCCGGTCGGGCGCTTTCCACTGCGGCGCTTCGCGCAGGCCGTAGATCTCCTCGGGGCGCGGGTCCCGCACCGTCCCCTCAGAGAAGAGCCAGCCGAAAAGGAGAAGGTAGGGAATCGACAGCAGCAAGGCCCGCCGCAAGCGCCAGAGCTGGACGGCGCAGGACATCAAGGAGCGGGCGAGCTTGGAGGGGCGGCGGTTCATGCGGCGGGCGGGGCGGCGAGCTCTCGGAGAAAGGCCGCCAG
>CAYMMC010000410.1:0-3642 GCA_964391125.1 uncultured Akkermansia sp. | reverse complement strand
CCGGCACGCGGGCGGTCGCCGAGACCCTCGAGAGGTCGGCGATCTCGACGAGGGCGCTCCCCGGCTCGATGGCCTCGCCCAACCGAGTCGCGACAGACATCACGAGTCCTCCGAGCGGAGCCTTCAGGGTGACCGTCGGCGGCGGATCGCCCGGCTGGCGGCTCTCGATCCTGGCTATGATCTGGTCCTGTGCGACCACGTCTCCGGGCGCGACGAGCAGCTCCACGACCCGGCCGGGAATGCGGCTGCTCACGACGCCGCTCCTCCCCGGGGCGATCTCGAGGCGTCCGAGGGCGAAGGCCGTCTCCTCGAAGTCGCCTTCCTCGACGGTTTCGGTCTCGATGCGAAGATTCCTCGTCCCCGTCTCGTCGAGGATGACGACGTCCTCCTGGGCAAAGGCGGGGATCGCGAACGCGAGTATGAAGGCGACGCCGAAAGCGAAGGGTTTCATGCCTTTGTGTGGCATGGGCTTCCAGCCCATGCGCCGTGCTAGGACGCCGCCAGCCAGATCACTTTCGTTTTTGAGCGCACGGGAATCCGGGGCCTTCGGAGTCTTATCACGACGCATGGGCTGGAAGCCCATGCCACAGTCGGTTCCCCGGTGATGTCGGGAGTGATCGTCTAATCTTGTCATTTCTGGTTCTGTGAGGATGACTGGAGTCCTGGATAGGCGCCGGTCGCGAGGCGGACGCGGGCCTCGGCGAGATGGTAGTCGGTCAGGAAATCGAGGGCCCCGCGCCGCACCTCGAGGAGCTGCTCCTGGGCCTGGCGCACCTGGAGGAAGGTCGCCTCGCCGTTCGCGTGGGCCTTGCGGACCTCCTCGAGCTGCTCCTTCGCGAGGGCCGGGAGCTTGTCGGAGGCCTCCTTCGCGAGCTTCCAGGCGTCGAGCCGGGCGCGGTAGGCCTCCTCGCATTCGCCGCGGATCCTGAAGCGCGCCGCCTCGACCCCGTGCGCCGCCTCCTCGCCGTCGAGCCGGGCCTGGTCGATGCCGCCCTGGTTGCGCTGGCGCAGGGGCAGCGGAATGGAGATCCCGATGCCCGCGAAGGTGTTCCGCTCGAGCCCGTTCGGCGTATCGACCGCCTTCTCCCCCTCGACGAAGAGCCTCACCGAGACGTCCTCCCAGCGCTTCGCCTCCTCGAGGACGAGGGCGGCGCGGGCCTCGTCGATCTTCGCGAGGGCGAGGACGTGGTCGGGCCGGCGGGGAAGGATCGCCTCGAGATCGGCGCGGGTGGACGGCTCGGCGGCGGGCAGGGCGAACGCCGCTTCGAGCCGGAGATCGCCCGTGGTGCCGAGGCCGAGAAGCCGGAGCAAGGCGAGCCGCTGCTGCTGCTCCTGGGCGGCGAGGCGGTCGCGCTCCTGCTCCAGGGTGCGGGCGGCCAGCTTCGCCTGCATCGCGTCGAGCTTCGAGACCTCGCCGGCCGCCGCCTTCTCCTCGAGGAAGCGCTGGATCTCCGAGTTCAGGGAGATCCCCTCCCGCACGAGCCGTTCCCGTTCGCGGGTCGCGAGGAGCTCGACGATGGCCCGGTCGATCTCTCCGGCGAGCTCGCGCCGTCTTTCGGCGATCTCGGCCTCGGCGAGGAGGATCTGGTGGCGGCGCAGACCTTTCTCGTGGCGGAGGCGCGCGGTGAGGGGGAAGCGCTGGGCGAAGGCGACCTCGTAGTTCCGTTCGCCTTCGTTGCGCCCGACGCCGTCGTCGCTCACGTTCAGTTCGAGCTCGGGATTCTCGAGCCGTCCCGACCAGCGCAGGCGCGAGGCCGCCCGGTCGACCGCGACCGAGGCGAGCTTCAGGTCGGGATGGTTCGAGAACGCCGTTCGGATCGCGGCGTCCCGCGTCAGCGCACGGGGCTCGGACGCGGTCGAACCCGCGCCCGCGGCCAGCAGGACGAGGAGAGAGAGGGAAAGATGGGGTGAAAAAGCAGTCATCGGGGAAGGACACAGGGAGAGTGCAGCGGCCCGGGCACAGAAGACCCGGGAAACGGAGCGACCGCACCTCGACGGGAGGAGCGGGGAAGCGCGGCGGCGGAGGTGCGCTTCCGACCGGCGGAAAGGCCGGCGGAGGAGGATCAGATCAGGAAGCGGCCCGTGAAGGCCGGGGCGGAGTGGAGCGGTCTTCGATCCGGAGGATCGGGAAAGGCGGAGAGGACGCCGTCCTCGGCGGCGGCGATGGGGCGCACCTCGAAGCGGGCGGCGGCGAGCATCGCGACCGAGAGGCCCGGCACCTTCACCAGATCCGGAGCGGGCGCTTCGGAAAGGCGGAGGTTGCAGGATTCGGGACAGGGCGCCGTATCGCGAGGGCGCCCGTGCTCCTCCGCTTCGTCGTGGGAGTGGAGGCAGAAGGCGGCGGGATGGTCGGCTTCCTCCCCTTCGTGATGGAGGTGGCGATGGGCCTCCAAACCGAGCGCCGAAAGCACCGAGCAGAAGGTCGCGTTTCCCCCGGCCCCCAGAAGGGCGAAGAGGAGGGGCAGGATCAGGACCTGAAGGGCCACGCGCACCATAGAGGGAAACCATCGCAGCGGAGGGCCGCGTGTCAACCCGGGAATCAACCATCGGGACAGGGCTGCGGCGAAGGGTCGCGCCGCAGGCAAGGGAGCCCGCGCGACCGCTCGGACGTCACGATCTTCGCCCCCGAGGGGATCGTTCGGGGCCTAACGCACCCCGCATGGGCATGGACCCGCCATGTGAAACGAGATGGCCGGAGGCAGTGGCAACGATCGTAGCGAAGGACGAGGCGGGCATCGCGAGGGGCTCCTCAAGCGCATGGGCTGACAGTCTCCTCGGTCCGGCAGGCGGCTAGAGCCTCCGCCAATCGTGACCGTCCTGCTGGAGCAGTTCGTCGGCCTCCTTCGGCCCCCATGAACCGGCGGGGTATTCGGCCATCTGGGGCGGATTCGGCGACTTGTGCCAGGCGTCCTCGATCCGGTCGACGTAGGCCCAGGCGGTCTCGACCTCGTCCTTCCGCGCGAAGAGGGTCGCGTCGCCGGCCATGGCGTCGAGGAGGAGCCGTTCGTAGGCCTCGGGGCTGCTCTTGCCGAAGCTGGTCTGGTAGAGAAAGTCCATCTTCACCGCCTGCAGGGTGGCGGAGGGGCCGGGCCGCTTCGAGCGCATTCCCAGGGAGATGCCCTCGTTCGGCTGGATGCGGATGACGAGGACGTTGCCCGGCATCGCCTCGGCCCCGGCGGCGGCGTTGAAGAGCACCTTGGGGGCCTGCTTGAAGTGGATGGAGATCTCCGTGCCCTTGCGGGGGAGGCGCTTGCCCATGCGCACGTAGAAGGGCACGCCCTCCCAGCGCCAGTTGTCGATCATGATCTTGAGGGCGACGTAGCTCTCGGTCATGGAGCTGGGGTTGACGCGGTCCTCGCGGCGGTATCCGGGCACCTCGGCGCCGTTCACCGCGCCGGCGGTGTACTGCGCCCGCACCACGTTGGCGGCGACGTCCTCGACGCCGCGGAAGGGGCGCAGGGACTTCAGGACCTTCACCTTCTCGTCGCGGACCCCGTCGGCGGAGAGGTCGGCGGGCGGCTCCATCGCGACGAGGCTGAGGAGCTGGAGAAGGTGGTTCTGCACCATGTCGCGGAGCGCCCCGGACTTGTCGTAGTAGCCGCCCCGGCCGCCCTCCATGCCGAGGTGTTCGGCGCAGGTGAT
>CAYMMC010000409.1:0-3643 GCA_964391125.1 uncultured Akkermansia sp. | reverse complement strand
AACAGCGGCCAGATCAGCATCCGCCTGAACCAAGCCGGATTTCTCCAGCCCACCGACGGGCTGATCCTCTCCGGCGAAGCGCTCCAAACCATCCAGGCGACCACCCGCCAGCTCAGCCTCCTGAGCTATTCGACCCTGGATCTCTACGGCACCGGCGTCGTCGGCTCGAAAACGCTCGACCGGCTCGCCTTGCAGGCCGGCGCGATCCGCGGCTTCAACCAGAACGGCGGCACCTTCGGATTCTCCGCCGGCACCGTCGTCCTGGAAAACGCCACGGGAGGCACCGCCCCCCCCGCGCCCCCCGCGCCCCCCGCACCGCTCGACGGGCGTCTCGACATCGACGCGAACGAGATCGTCTTCGGACGCAACGACCTGCGCGTGGAGCGCTTCGCCTCGGTCGAAATGCGCGCCGACTCCCGCCTCCTCGTCTCGGGCACGGGCTCGTTCGCCAGCGCCGGCGACCTCGGGCTCGTGGCACCCCTCCTCACCGGCGGCGACACCGCCCGCCACCGTCTCGCGGCGGGCGGAGATCTGAGCTTCTCCCGCCCCGCGACCGGGCCGGACGGCGGCGGCGAAGGACTCGGAGCCAGCCTCGAGCTGGCGGGCTCCTCCGTCTCCATCGACAGCGACATCGTCCTGTCCAGCGGCGACATCGACATCCGCGCCCTCTCCGGCGACCTCGTCGTGGGCGGCTCCGCCCCGGCGCGACTGGACGCGGCGGGCGTCTCCCGGACCTTTCTCGACCTCGTCCGCCACACCGGCGGGGGCACCGTCCGCCTGAGCGCCGACCACGGGAACGTCTCCCTCGCCGCCGCCTCGACCGTCGATGTCTCCTCGCCCTCCGGCGGAGCCGACGCGGGCTTCCTCGAGGTGAGCGCCCCCTCCGGCACGCTCTCGCTCGCCGGAACCATCCTCGGCGGCTCCGGCAGCGGACGCCGCTCCGGCTCCTTCAGCCTCGACGCCGCCACCGTCGTCGGAAACGACCTCGCCGGGATCGACGCGCTCCTCAACGCCGGGTCTTTCCACGAAGCACGCTCCTACCGCCTCCGCACCGGCGACCTCACGATCAGCGGCACCGCCCTCGCCAAGGACTACCGCGCCTACGTGGACGACGGCTCCCTCCTCGTCGCCGGCACCATCGACGCCTCGGGCGCCACCGGCGGCCGCATCGAGCTGGGGGCGCACCGCGACCTCGTCCTCGCCTCGGGGGCGCGTCTCGACGCCTCCGCCGCGCACTTCGACGCCGCCGGCAAGGGCGGACACGTCTTCCTCGGAGCGGGCAGCTCGCGGGACGGCGCGATCGATCCGGGCGCCACCCTCGCGCTGGAAGCCGGATCGACCATCGACCTCTCCGTCGCCGCCGCCCTGCCCTCGAGCGCCTCGCGCGGCCAGTTCTCGGGAACGCTGCACCTCCGCGCCCCTCAGAACGCCGCCGGCACCGACGTCCCCATCGACCCCATCGGCAGCAGCCTCCTCGGCGCCTCCGCCCTCGTCGTCGAAGGCTACCGGATCTACGACCGCACCGGCATCGGCACGCTCGACAACGCCCTCCTCGCCGCGATCCAGGCGGACGGCGACGCCTTCCTCGGCGCGGGCGGCTCGGCCAGCGCCCACTACGGCGCGATGCTCTCCCGCCTCACCTCGCTTCAGCCGGGGCTCGATCCGATCCTCGTCCACGGCGCCGAGATCCTGAACCGGAGCGGCAGCCTCGCCCTCGGAACGACCGGCTCCAGCGAAGCCGCCGACTGGAATCTCGCGGGACTGCGCTTCGGCCCCCGCTCCGCCGCCGGCTTCCTCAGCCTGAGGGCCGCCGACAACCTCGACTTCCACAACGCCCTCAGCGACGGCTTCGCGGGCGGCCCCAGCCTCTGGCTCTCGCCGCTCCTCGCCCACAATCCCCTCCTCCCCGCCAACTCGCAGTCCTGGTCCTACCGCCTCGCCGCAGGCGCCGACTTCTCCGCCGCCGACACCCGCGCGGTGCGGGACGTCGAGACCCTCGGGGCCAACCAAGGCATGGTCCGCCTCGGCAAGAACGCCGGATCGGCCACCGCGACCGGCGGCAACAACGCCCAGACCGCCACCGCCATCGCGAACCGCTTCCAAGTCATCCGCACCGGCTCCGGCGACATCGACATCCACGCCGGGCGCTCGGTGCAGCTCCTCAACCCCTTCGCCTCGATCTACACCGCCGGCACCCAGGTCGCCGATCCCACCGGAATCTTCGCGCCGAACGACTTCGTCACGCCCGTCCTCTCCGCCTCCATCGGCAACGGCGCCCTCGGCGCGGTGCAGCAAGCCTACCCCGCCCAATTCGCCATGGCCGGCGGCAACGTCGTCGTCTCGGCGGGCGAGAACATCGAGCGCAAGACCCGCAACAACTCCGGCCTCGTCGACGACGCCTCGCGCCAGCTCCCCAACAACTGGCTCTACCGCCGCGGCTACGTCGGCCCCAACGGCGACTACGGCGGCGTCACCATCGGCACGGGCTTCATCACCTTCAACGACCCCGCCGCCTCCACCGCCTGGTGGGTCGACCACAGCAACTTCTTCCAGAGCGTCGGCGCGCTCGGCGGAGGCAACGTCTCCCTCCTCGCCGGAAACGAAGTGCGCAACGTGGACGCCGTCATCCCGACCAACGCCCGCGCCGCCCGCGGCACGCCCGACCCGGCGAAGTTCGTCGAACTGGGCGGCGGCGACCTCCTCGTCCGCAGCGGCGGCGACATCAGCGGCGGCGCCTACTACGTCGAGCGCGGCGTCGGACGCCTCGAGGCGGGCGGCAGCGTGACCACCAACGCGGCGCGCTCCCCCTCCCTGGGCGCCATCCAGAACCTCAACAATCCCTCCGCCGCCCAGCTCGATCCCCTCACCTGGATGCCGACGACGCTCTTCCTCGGCCGCTCCTCCTTCGAGGTCTCCGCCCGGGGCGACGTCCTCCTCGGCCCCATGGCCAACGCCTTCCTCCTGCCCCAGGGGACCAACAACCGCTTCTGGTACAAGACCTGGTTCAGCACCTACGGCGCCGACTCCGCCGTCCGCGTCGCCTCCCTCGGCGGCGACGTCGCCTTCCGCAACGCCGTCACCCTGCCGCAGCGGGCCGGGGCCACCGATACCCTGCGCGCCTGGATGGAGACGCAGAACCTCCTCGCCACCGGCGCCACCGGCGCGGCCTACACCCAGCCCTGGCTGCGCCTCGTCGAGACGAACCTGGAGCCCTTCGCCGCCCTCATGCGGCTCGCCCCCCCGACCCTGGAGGCGACCGCGCTCGGCGGAGACATCCGGCTCGCGGGTCCGGCCACGCTCTTCCCCTCCCCCGCCGGACAACTGGAGCTCGTCGCCGCCGGACGCATCGACGGCTTCCAGCCGACCGGCCGATCCAACCTGCTCGTTCCCGGCCAGAGCGTGCTCGCCTGGGCCTCCTCCTCGATCAACGTCTCCGACGCGGCGCCCTCGGCCGTTCCCGGGGCGACCCGGCCCTTCAACTACTACGCCCTCGTCGGGTCGGGCACGAACTTCAACAATGCCACGAGATCGGGCTTCCTCGAGCAGGTCGCGAGATCGTTCACCGACTCGACGGCCGTCTCGGGCGCCTTCGCCGCCACCTCAACGAAGCAAGCCCTCCACGCCCCCGGCCTCCTTCACCGGA
>CAYMMC010000408.1:0-3644 GCA_964391125.1 uncultured Akkermansia sp. | reverse complement strand
CTGCAGGCCGGCCCCGGCGGTCTTCCACGCGGCCTTGGCCTCGACCACGGCGAGGGGGAAGCCGCGCCCGTAGGAGAGGAGGTAGTCGACCCGCTTCGGCGGCTTGCGGACGAAGCCTTTGCCCACGGGGACGATGCGCCCGTCGGTGATGGTCCGCTGCTCGGCGATGGAATGGGGATCGTTCTCCCATCCCGCCGCCTGGAGGGCTGGCACGACGTGCTTGCGGCAGGTGTCGGCTTCGTTCATTCGGGCGGCGCGTATCGTGGGAAGGGGCGGCGGAGCGGTCGGCGGCGGGAGCGGGAAGAACGACGTTTTTTGTTACACCGCCACACGATTGTTTTTTCGCCGCGTCGCGGGGAACGCGGCACGGGCTTTTTCTAGCGCGGGGACGGGCGGGGGGGCAACCACGGATTGCGCACGGGCCCCCGGCGCGGGCGCGGGACCGGCCGTCAGCGCAGCTCCTCCAGCAGATCCCGCCCCCCCAGCGCGCCGAGGAAGCGCAGCTCCGCCTCCAGCACCCGCCAGGCCGGTTCGCCGTCGGCGCAGCCGCGCCCGCAATGGGTGCGGCTGACGAAACCGTCGTAGTCGGGGTGTCGCTGCGGATCGCTCGACTCGTCGTGGAGGACGAGCCGGGGCCGCCCTTCCTCGATCCCGTCGATGGCGAGGGGGTGCAGCCAGCAGGTGAGGGGCTTGTAGAACCAAGGCGGCAGGCCCCGCTCCGTCGCGAGGACCTGCAGGGCGCAGCGGGCGTCGGGCAGCAGGAGGACGCAGGCGGTCTCGGGAAAGTGGGCCGGGTAGTCCGCGACGAGGCCGCGCCTCGGCTCGGGCCGGACGGCGGTCTTCGGTCCCGAGACCGTGCCGCGCCACGAGCCGTAGACGACGACGCGCCCGGGCAGGGCGAGCCCCAGCGCCTCGAGCTCGTCCCGCGCCTCCTCGGCGAGGCGGCGCAGCGTCCCGGCCTCCTCGGCGCCGAGATAGACCCCGTCGTGGCAGCAGGTGCCGCGGCAGACCGCGAGGTCGCAGCGCCGCAGGGGGCGCCGCAACGAATCGGCGTCCACCGACATCGCCGCGACGATCCCGCCCAGCCAGGCGAAGGTCTCCGGGTAAGCCGTGATCGCGCTATCCATGCGGAAACGAAATTGCGTGAGAATCGGTCGATTGTCCACCCCCCGGTGATGCGCCTGCCCGCCGTCGTCCTATTGTCCGCCGCCCTGGCTCCCGCCGCCTCCGCCCAGAGGCTGGAGTTCAACCGCGACGTGCGGCCCATCCTCTCGGACAAGTGCTTCAAGTGCCATGGCCCCGACGCCGGGAACTCGAAGTCCGACTACCGTCTCGACACCTTCGAGCTCGCCACCGCGGAGACCGGCGGCGGGCGCGGCATCGTGCCGGGCAAGCCGGAGGAGAGCGAGCTGCATTGGCGCATCCGCTCCGCCGACGCCGCCGACATCATGCCGCCGCCGGAGTCGAAGACGGGCCTGACCCCCGCCGAGATCGACCTCCTCGACCGCTGGATCGAGCAGGGCGCCGAATACCAGCGGCACTGGTCCTTCGATCCGCTCCCGGAGCGGATCGAACCACCGCCCGCCGAGTCGGGCTGGGTCCGCAACGAGATCGACGCCTTCGTCCTGGCGAAGCTGCGGGAGCGGGGCTTCGCGCCCTCGCCGGAGACGAGCCGGGAGAAGTGGCTGCGGCGCGTCTCCTTCGACCTCGCCGGGCTGCCGCCGACGGTGGAGGAGCTCGACGCCTTCCTCGCCGACCGCTCGCCCGACGCCTACGAGAAAGTCGTGGACCGCCTCCTCGCGAGCGAGGCGGGCGCCGAGCGCCTCGCCGCCGAATGGCTCGACGTGGCCCGCTACTCCGACAGCTACGGATTCCAGGTCGACGGCGACCGCTACGTCTGGCCGTGGCGCGACTGGGTCGTCCGCGCCTTCCGGGCGAACCTGCCCTACGACCAGTTCATCGTCTGGCAGCTCGCCGGCGACCTGCTGCCCGGCGCGACCCGCGAGCAGCGGCTGGCGACCGCCTTCAACCGCCTCCATCCGCAGAACGTCGAGGGCGGCAGCGTGCCCGAGGAGTTCCGCGTCGAATACGTCTCCGACCGCGTCCACACCTACGGCACCGCCTTCCTCGGCCTGACCCTGGAATGCGCCCGATGCCACGACCACAAATACGACCCCGTCACCGCGAAGGACTACTACGCGCTCTCCGCCTTCTTCGCGAACATCGACGAGGCGGGGCTCTACTCCTACTTCACCGACGCCGTGCCCACGCCGACGCTCTGGCTGCCCGACGCGGGGCAGGAGACGGAGCTCGCCCGGATCGAGGCGGAGATCGCGGGGCTGGAGCGGGCGCTCGACGCGCGGGCCGGGGAGGCGGGGGCCGACTTCGCCAAATGGTTCGGCGCCCATCCCGATCCCGTGCCGCTGCCCGATCCCGTCGCCGCCTACGATTTCGAGGCGATCGAGGAGGGGGGCTTCGCCAATCTCGTCGCCGGCGGCGAGGCCGCCAAGACCAGCCCGAACAACCGCACCGTCCCCGGCCGGGTCGGGAGCGCGGTGCAGCTCACCGGCGACGACGCCGTGACCCTGCCGGTCGGCGACTTCTCCCGCGACCAGCCCTTCTCCGTGTCGCTCTGGATGAACGCGCCCGACCGCAAGGAGCGGGCCGTCGTCTTCAGCCGCTCGAAGGCCTGGACCGACGCGGCCAGCCGCGGCTACGAGCTGCTGATCGAGGACGGCCGCCTCGTCGCCGCCCTGGTCCACTACGAGCCGGGCAACGCGATCCGGGTGAAGGCGGAGGAGGAATTCCCCGTCGGCTCGTGGCACCACGTCGCGCTGGCCTACGACGGATCGAGCCGCGCCGCCGGGCTGCGGCTGTATCTGGACGGCAATCCGGTCGCTCTGGAAACCGTCCGCGACAAGCTCACCCGAGGCATCGAGGGCGGAGGCAGCGACACCATCGTGATCGGCCAGCGGATGCGCGACAGCGGATTCAAGGGCGGGCTCGTCGACGACTTCCGGGTTTACGACCGGCGGCTCTCGCCCGCCATCGTGAAGACCCTCGCGATCAATCTGGGGAACTTCGTCCCCGACCTCGACCACTACCTCGCCGAGCACGACGCCCCCTCCCGCGAACTCGCCGCGAAGCTCCTGGCAAAACGCCAGAAGCGCAGCGCCCTCGTCGAGCGGATTCCCGAGATCATGGCGATGGAGGAATTCGACGGCGAGCCGCGCCGCACCCATCTGCTGGAGCGCGGATCCTACGCCGCGCCGGGCGAGGCCGTCGCCCCGGGCACGCCCGGGTTCCTCCCTCCCCTGCCCGCCGGCGCTCCCGCGAACCGCCTCGGCCTCGCCCGGTGGACCGTCTCGCCCGCCAATCCCCTGACGGCCCGCGTCGCCGTGAACCGCTACTGGCAGCGGCTCTTCCAGAACGGCCTCGTCGCGACCTCGGAGGACTTCGGCAGCCAGGGCCGTCCCCCCACCCACCCCGAGC
Source organism: uncultured Akkermansia sp. (assembly GCA_964391125.1). Taxonomy (GTDB): domain Bacteria; phylum Verrucomicrobiota; class Verrucomicrobiia; order Verrucomicrobiales; family DEV007; genus Arctic95D-9. The sequence continues at coordinate 152 of CAYMMC010000408.1, read as the reverse complement.
TGCTGGACTGGCTCGCCCGCGACTTCGTCGGGCACGGCTGGGATCTGCGCCGGCTCCTCAAGACCATCGTCCTCTCCGCGACCTACCGGCAGCGCTCGGACCTCGCCTCGGGGCAGCTCGCCGCGACCGATCCCGAGAACACCCTCCTCCAC
>CAYMMC010000407.1:0-3647 GCA_964391125.1 uncultured Akkermansia sp. | reverse complement strand
CCCGCCCTCCATGCAAGCAGTAGTCGAAGAATCCCTCCAGGGAGCCGATAAACTTCCGCCCCCACCCCTCGAGCTTCCGGGCGGACTCCGCCATTGCTCCACGAAACGCCAAGCGATTTGCGGAATGGAGCGGCTTGTCGGGGCGGGTCACGGGCGATGCGCTTCCGGAACGAGCTTGTCCAGCGCGGCGGCATCCGCGCCCCGTGCCCCGGCTTCGGAGGCGACGCCGTTGACGAGGGAGTCGGTCCAGGTCGCGGTTCCGACCGTGCGGAACTCCATCCCCTCGAAGGTGCAGCGCGTCGCCTCCAGGTTGGCGCTCGCGCCGACCAGTCCGAGGCGCGGCTCGACGAGGCGCCGGAAAAGGACGTTCTCCAGGCGCAGGCGGCAGCCCCCCTCCTCGCGACCGGTCGCGGCGAACGGATTCTGAGCCGAGGAGAGGACCAGGGCGTTCGTCAGCGAATAGCGCCCCCGGTCGAGGAAGAAGAGATCGTAGCTGACGCAGTCGGCGACGAAGACGTCCTCGTAGTCCGTCACCGCGTCGACGGTGTCGCAGATGCCGGTGCTGTTGCCGACGCTGACGAGTCCCCTCACCCGGTATTGCGCCGTGCCGTGGGCGCTGATGCCGTCGTCGCCGCAGCCAAGGGCGGCGATGTTCTCGAAGACGACGTCCTCGCAGTGCCCGTGGATGTTGAAGCCGTCGTTGTAGGGATGACGGGCGGTGAGGTTGCGGATGACGAGGTGGGCGTTCTCGCCGGAAAGCTGAACTCCGGCGCTTCTGAGAGGAACGAAAAGGGTCTCGTCGGCGAGCGTCCGGCCAGGGGCGAGCCTGAGGTAGAACGTGCCGAAGATCCGTTTGGAATCGGCTCGTTCACGCGAAGGGTCGCGGACGAAGGTCCACTCGCCGGGAAGCAGATCGGCCGGCGCCTTGAAAGGCTTGCTTTTCGCCTTGGAAGCCCGGCCCATGCGGTTGACCTTGCCGTTCCAGAGGAAAAACCAGCGCGACAGGACTGCGGCGTTGAGGTTCGGGAACAGGTTGGCATGGGCGTAGAGGCCCGCTTCGCCCTCGCTCCATGCCGCCGGCTCGAGCGGATCCGAGCCGTCGAGGATGGCCCCGTGGCCGTCCAGAACGATGGGCCGTCCCGGCTCGCCCCTCTTGCCGTGGAAGCCCGCGTAGTCGCGATAGACCTTGCCTGCTTCGAGATGGATGGTGTCGCCCGGCGCCGCCAGTTTGACGGCGTGGGCGATGGAGGGGACGTCGGGATCGATCCCGACACGAAGGTCGCGGGCCGTCAGCGGGGAGATGAGCAACGGAAGGGACAGCAGCAGGGACACCCCTGTTCGGAGCCGTTCTCGGGACGGCGCAGGGCGGACAGGAGCGCCCCGCTTCCCCTTTTCGACCAAGCGGATCATGACGCAGCCTCCCGAAAAACGGGTCCCGAGGCGAGGCACGCCATCGCGGAATCGTTCGAAGCAGAGAGGCAGCGGAAGGAAGGGGCATCCGTCCTGGGCTCTCCCGGCGCGATGTTCATCGCCACTCCAAGATCACCTTTCCCGACCGGCCGCTCTTCATCGCCTCGAACCCCTTCTCGAACTCGGTGTAGTGGAACCGGTGGGTGATCACCGGCTTGATGTCCAGACCGCCCTGGAGCATCACCGTCATCTTGTACCAGGTGTCGTACATGCGGCGTCCGTAGATGCCCGAGATCGTCAGCATGTTGAAGACGACGGTGCTCCAGTCGATGGCGATCTCCTCCTCGGGAATCCCCAGCATCGCGACCTTTCCGCCGTGGCAGAGGTTCTCCAGCATCTCCCGGAAGGCCGAGGCGTTGCCCGACATCTCCAAGCCCACGTCGAAGCCCTCGGCCATGCCCAGCTCCCTCTGCACTTCGGAGAGCCGCTCGTGCCGCACGTCGACGACGCGGGTGGCGCCGAGCGTTCGGGCCAGCTCGAGCCGCCAGGGATTCACATCGGTGACGACGACGTGCCGGGCTCCGGCGTAGCGGCAGATCGCCGCCGCCATGCAGCCGATCGGCCCGGCGCCGGTGACGAGCACGTCCTCGCCCAGGATGTCGAAGGTCAGGGCGGTGTGGACCGCGTTGCCGAAGGGGTCGAAGATCGCGGCGAGGTCGCGGTCGATGCCGTCGGCATGATGCCAGACGTTGGCCATGGGCAGGGCGATGTATTCGGCGAAAGCGCCGGGACGGTTCACGCCGATGCCCTTCGTGTCCTTGCAGAGATGGCGGCGGCCCGCCATGCAGTTGCGGCAGCGCCCGCAGACGACGTGCCCCTCGCCGCTGACGACCTCCCCGGGACGGAAGTCGGAGACGTTCGAGCCCACCTCCACGATCTCGCCGACGAACTCGTGCCCCACCACCAGAGGCAGCGGCACCGTCTTGCGCGCCCAAGCGTCCCAATTGTGGATGTGGACGTCGGTGCCGCAGATTCCGGTGCGGTCGACCTTGATGAGGACGTCGTTGATGCCGATCCCGGGCTCCGGCACGTCCTCGAGCCAGAGTCCGGGGGCGTCCTGCGATTTGACGAGTGCTTTCATCGCCCGCACGATGCCACGGAAGGCGGACCGCGGTCGAGCGCCCAGTTTGTCATACGCCCCGGCGCAGCAGCGAGGCAGGCAGGGCGCGCAGGTAGGCGCTCATGATCTCCCCTCCGCTTTCCGCCCTCAGCTTCTCCCGCCCCGGCTTGGTCGTGGCGGGGGCGATGCGCCCTCCGTCGCGGTAGGCGCCGTTCGGCATGGCGTGGGATCCGAAGCCGGCCACGATCCACTCGGGCACAGTCACGGCGTCGGGCAGCACCGAGGCCGCCGTCTCGACGAGACCGTCGGCCGGGCTGTAGTAGGGCGAGGTCCGCTCGATGCGCCGCCTCGCCAGCGGCGACCAGAGCCGCTCCGATATGCGGCCGTCCGCACCGTCCGGCACCATCGCGACGCTGATCCAGGTGAGGTTCGGGAACCGACGCGAGACATCCTCCGCGACCTCCTCCTCCCAGGGCGACCGGGCCACCGCCTCGAGCATGGAGACCGCCTCGCCCTGCCCCGAAAGCCGCAGCCAGCGGCGGGTCGCGGCGGCGAGCGGACGGTGGGAATGCGCCATCCAGTCGGCCACCACCGAGCCCTGCACCGTCCCCGCCAAGGAAAGCACGACGACGAGCTTCCTCCTCTGGTCGGCGGGCAGGTTCACCCCGTCCTCCCGCAAGTAGCGGATCACGTCGTGCGCCCCCTTGGAGAGCATCACGAGGATGACGGAGTCGGATTCCGAGAAGGCCTCGCGCAACCGCGAGGAGATCGTGGCGGCGTTGTCCTCCACGGTACCGCGGGGCGCCGTCTCGACGAACCAGGTCGAGAAGCCCATGGCGCGGGCGGCTTCGGCGGCGCCGCGGAGGCATTCCCGGGTGCGGTCCCTGCCCTTCGGGTTCGCCGCCTTCGTCCCCGGAACGATGGCGATGGCGATGCGTCCACGCCGCGACGGAGGCAGGGCCGCCAGGGAGCCCGGCAGGACCAGCGCGGGATCCCGAGTCGTGCGCATCACGCGCCTCTCCATTTCGCCGCCGGATCCGTCCTCCCGCGCCAGGCCCTCGACGAGACGGCGCTTCGCCGCCGCGAGCCCCTCGCGCCGGGTCGTCTCCCTGGCTTC
>CAYMMC010000406.1:0-3663 GCA_964391125.1 uncultured Akkermansia sp. | reverse complement strand
GGGCTGAGCCGGTTGTATTCCTTCGTCTCCGCGAAGCCCGCCCCGGCGTGGACGCCGCAGAAGCGGTCTCGGTAGTGAGCCCCGATATGCCAGGCCCCGGCGCCGCCCATGGAGAATCCGGCGAGAATGATCCGGTCGGGGTCGACGGGGTAGTCGGCGAGGACCGCCTCGATGGCCTCGAAGACGTCGATCTCGCCGGCGTGCTTCCAGCCGACGCAGTGCCGTCCGAAGGGATGCAGGACGATGGCCTCGTTCTGATCCTTGTAGAAGCCCCCGAAGGCGCGGCTCCTGCCGCGGCATTGCTCGATGAAGTGCAGGTCGGTGGCCTTGTCGCCGCGCCCGTGCAGCCAGACGAGCAGGGGGACCGGGCGCGAGAGGTCGAGGGATTCGGGAATCTCGAGGCCGTAGGGCTGGTAGGACTGGTCGATCCGGGAGCGGTAGCCGCGGACGACCTGGCCGCGCTGCTCCAGCCAGGGCGGCGTGCCCTTCTTTGCGAGGGCGCGGAGGCGCTCGTCGGCGAGGTCGAGGACGCTCCCGGCCCGGGGGAATTCCTTTTCCGAGTAGAATTCGCCGTGCTTCAGGGCGAAGTCGACGGCCTTCACCAGCACGGCGGCGTCGGCGGCGCGGGGATTCTGCTCGATCTTCCGGACCTGGCCGGAGAGGGAGGAAACGCGCTCCTCGAGAGAGGCGCGGAGTTCGACGGGCAGCGCGACGCCGCCCTCCGGCGGCAGGCGGCGCTCGATGAGGGGGATCGGATCGAGCGCGTGCGCCGCAGTCGCGCAGAGGGCGAGGGCGGCGGAGAGCAAGGGGAGGGGGCGTCGTTGGTTCTTCATCGTCAGATGGGGTCTTCGGTGATGGGATCGATCCAGGCGTGGACTTTGCCGTGGCGGAGCAGTGCCTTGCCGTCGACGGGAAAGCGTCCGAAGATGGTGTCGATGTCGAAGCGGACCGTCACGGTCTCGTAGCTGCCGGCGTGCTCGCCCCCGATCTGCTCGGTGCCGTTCCAACGGAAGGCGCGGGCCTCCTCCAGGGTCGCGCTGGGCAGTTCGCCCGCCTTCAGGCTGGCCTTCACCGGGGCGAAGCGGGGATCGCTCCCGTCCTCCTCGGCCTCCGCTGCGCCGTCCGCCTCCGTCGGGGGAGGGTCCGTGAGGAGGACGAGCTTGGAGGGATCCGCCGCGACGATCTGGCGGACGCGCTCGCGCTTTTCCTCCACCTCCTTCCGCTTCGTCTCGACGAACTCGCGGTAGCGCGCCTCGATGCGCGGTTTGAAATCCGTCAGATCGACGGCGATGGGCGTGCCCATGCCGGGATTCGCGGGCGAGGCGACATGGAGCTGGTCGCCGACGAGGCGCAGGGGCTTCAGCGGCGTGCCGGGGGCGACGCTGCTCGATCCGACGGTGCGGCCATCGACGACGAGCTCGAAGGGGATGGCCTCCCTGGCGATCACTTCGGAGGGGTAGGCGTTCGGCGGCACGTTGCGCCAGTGGTCGACGATGGAGAGCAGGGGCAGGATCTCGGGCATGGGGTATCTCGCCTCCAAGGCCGCTTCGAGCTCCGATTTCGGCGGGACCGGGGCGGAGGCGGCCGATGGCGGCGGCGTCGCGGGCAGGGTGGGAGCGGTCGGGGGGGGGGGGGCGGGGGCGGCGTCCCGTCCGTCCGTCAGGAGCCGGTCCTTGTCCCGGACCAGATCCGCGCCGGAGCGCGTTTCCAGATAGGGCTGCAAATAGGGATCGTAGAGGAACCACAGCGTGGCGGCGATGCCGGCGACGACGAGGAAGGTCGCGAAGAGGCCTTTCGCGGGCGAGGGCGAAGGGGGGCGTTTCGTCCGGCTCATGGATGGTCTGGGTGGGAGGACACCGTTCCGCTTTGGGAAGCGGCATTGCAAGCGCTCCGAACATGGCACAATTCCGTTGACCTTGCCCGCTCCGGCTCTTGATTGGGCGTTCGATGCGCATTGTCTTCATGGGAACCGGCGAGATCGCGCTGCCGACGCTGCGATGGCTGCTGGCGCGTCGCGGCGGGGCGGGAGGCGAGCTTGTCGCCGTCTACACCCAGCCCGACCGGCCGGTGGGGCGCAGGCAGGTCCTCGCCCCGCCCGAGGTGAAACGGCTGGCCGAGGCGGCGGGCGTCCCCGTGCGCCAGCCCGAGCGCCTCCGCGGCGACGGGGCGGCTCTGGAGGAGTTCGCGGCGTTCCGGCCCGACTTGGCCGTGGTCATGGCCTACGGACAGATCCTGCCGAAGGCGCTCCTCGCCATTCCCACGCTCGCCTGCGTCAATCTCCACGCCTCGCTGCTCCCGCGCCACCGGGGGGCCGCTCCGGTCCAGGCGGCGATCCGCGACGGGGACGCGGACACGGGGATCACGCTGATGCACGTCGTGCCGAAGCTCGACGCCGGAGGCATGATTCTGAAAAAGACGCTGCCCATCCGGTCCACCGACACCGGCGGCAGCCTGCACGACCGTCTTGCCGAGCTGGGTCCGGAAGTCGCGTCCGAGGGGCTGCGCCTCTTCCTCGACGGCGTCCCTCCGGGCGAGGAGCAGGACGAGTCCCTCGCCACCCACACGGGCAAGCTCCTCCGGGAGGACGGTCGCATCGACTGGCGCCTCGGCGCGGCGGAGCTGGAGAGGCTGGTCCGCGCCTACGACCCCTGGCCCGGCACCACGACGACGCTGTCGACCGCGGACGGTCCGCGGGTCTTGAAGATCCATCCCTTCGCGGTTCCCGCCGCGGGAGAGGGGGGCGCCGGAGGGCAAGCCGGGGAGGTCTTGGAGAGCGGCCCGCGCCTGCTCGTCCGCTGCGGCGACGGCGCATTGGAGCTGCGCGGCGATCTCCAGCTCGAAGGTCGGCGGCGGCTGTCCGTGGGCGACTTCCTGCGCGGGCATCCCGTCGCCGCCGGGACGATTCTCGGAGAGGGATTTTTGGACCGTTGATTTCCGCCGGCGGTTGGGAGGGGGAGGGGAGGGATTCTCCGCGCCTCCGCCGCTTTGCTCCTCTGCGGCTCCGCTCCCAGCTCCTCCAATTTGCGGTTTGAAAATGAATTCGATTGGCGGAGGGTGCTCCGCCCCACGGAAACCCTAGCCATGTCCAGACCCCACAAACGAGTCGTCCTGAAATTGAGCGGCGAAGCGCTGCGCGTGCCCGGCAGCGAAGACAACGTCTCTCCCGAGATCGTCGAGGACATCGCCCGGCAGATCAAGGTGGCCCACCAGACGGGTCTGGAGATCGCCATCGTCGTGGGCGGCGGGAACCTCTGGCGGGGCGCCTCGGCCGCGGGCCGGGGCATGGACCGGGCCACCGCCGACTACGTGGGCATGCTCGCCACGGTGATGAACTCCCTCGCCCTCCAGAGCATGCTGGAGGCCGTCGGCGTGCCCACGCGGGTGCAGAGCGCCATCGAGATGAAGAACGTGGCCGAGAGCTTCATCCGCCGCGTCGCCATCCGCCACCTCGAGAAGGGGCGCGTCGTCATCTTCGGCGCGGGCACGGGGAACCCCTTCTTCACCACCGACACCACCGCCGCCCTGCGCGCCAGCGAGATCGGGGCCGACGCCATCTTCAAGGCCACCAAGGTCGACGGCGTCTACGACAAGGATCCCAATCTGCACGCCGACGCCGTCCGCTACGACACCGTGACCTACAACGAGGCCCTCTCCCGCAACCTC
>CAYMMC010000405.1:0-3666 GCA_964391125.1 uncultured Akkermansia sp. | reverse complement strand
CTGGGCGGAGGGGACCCGCTCCCAGAGCAGCTTCCGCAGCAGCAGACCCTGGAGGTAGTGGCGGAAGGAGTAGCTCGCCCGCCTCCCATCCCGCCGGGGAGGGTCGATGCACCCGAGCGTCTGGTAGTGGCGGAAGCTACGCGCGGTGAACTCCTGGCTGGCGCGGGACGATTCGTCGATCTCCTCGGGGCGGAAGCGGGCGACCACCGCGTTGAGCCATCTGACGAGGTCCTCCAGCCCGATGCCCTCGCTCCAGTCCCAGGCTTCGACTTCGGCCAGCTCGGCCAGGGCGGATTCGGGAATGCGGATGGTCGGCATGGCGGAGAAGGGGCTGTGGGGGAGGGGAAACGCCCGAGGTCGGGGATCGGACGCGCTCGGTTGGAGACGGGCGGAAGGGCGCTACACACAGATACACGGATTTCCGAAGATGGCATCGGTGGCGGCACTGCAATGGGCGGGGATTTTTTTTGCAAAATAAAATGCAATAAATCTTGCAAGATTGCAACGATGAATTATTCTCCCGCCGACTCCCACCATTCCAACTCCCACCATTCCATGAACATCTCCCACTCCAAGCTCGCCGCCCGTCTCCGCACCGACACCGCCGCCCTCGCCCAGCCCGAAGGGCGCCGGGTGGGCCAGCCGGGGCACGACCGGGCGCTCGCCTACCTCCGCGGACGCCTCGGCGACATCGGCCTCGTCCCCTTCCGGGGGGAGGACTTCGCCCTGTCCTACGACCGCCCCCACCCCAACACCGGCGCGATGCAGCGCTTCACCAACCTCGTCGGCGTGGTCCCCGGGCGGAACCGGCAGCTCGCGCCTCTCCTGCTCGGGGCCCATTACGACAGCGTCATCGACGCGCCCTGCGCCGACGACAACGCCACTTCCGTCGCCCTGAACCTGGCCATCGCCGAGGCCTTCCTCGCCCGTCCCCTGGAGCGCGACCTGATCGTCGCCCTCTTCGACGCCGAGGAGCCGCCCCACTTCCTCGGGCCGACGATGGGGTCGCGGCGCTTCCACGAGGACCACTGCCGGGACATCGACTTCGCCGGGGTGGTCGTCTCCGACCTGATCGGGCACGACTTCGACCTCGCCGACCTGCGGCTGGGCGTGCCGGGCATCGACCTGCTCGTGCCCCACGCAAGGAAGGCGCTCTTCGTGCTCGGGGCCGAGAGCGATCCCGTCCTGCCCGCCATCGTCGAGGCGGCGGCGGCGGAAAGCCGGGGCCTGCGCGTGCTGCCGACGCTCAGCCGATACATCGGCGGCGTCTCCGACCACGACACTTTCGAGCGGCAGGGCCAGCCCTTCCTCTTCCTGAGTTGCGGACAGGGGCGCTACTACCACGACGAGCGCGACACGCTCGACTGGATCCACTTCGACAAGCTCGCGAGGATCACCGGCTTCGTCGCCCGCCTGCTGCGCGGCCTCGACGCGAATCCCGGCCAGCGGGGGCGTCCGCGCGTCGACCCTTTCGACTTCGAGAGGCGCATGATCCGCCGGGCGGCGGGTCCGGCCGCGCTCCTGGCGCTCAAGGCGATGGGGCGCGACCTCCCCGCCTCGCGCGAGGAGATGGACGCGATGGCGGGAATGCTGATCTAAGGCGGCACGATGGCGAAATCTCCCCGCCGGGATCCGCCCCCGCGATCACCCCGAAAACGCCAAACCCGACTCCTCCCAGCCAACATCCAAACCAAACCAAACCAAACTATGAGCCATCCATCCACATCCGAACTCCCCCTGTCCGTCAAAGAGCGCCTGCTGGAATTCAGCGACCAGTTGCCGGAGGCGGCGCGCTCGGCCTTTGTCCGGAACGCGGCAAGGCGAATCCAAGGGCTTGCCGACCGCTACGAGAACACCCTGGTGTATGCCGCCGTCGGCTGGGTCGTCGGCGAGATCATGGATCAGGTCCTGACGATCCCCTTCACCGAGGCGAGCCTCACCGCCGACAACGCGTCCCAGGTCGGGATGATGGTCGCCGGCTTGCTAGGCTTCGGCAAAGACCGGAAACGAGCCGGGCGGCTGAAGGAGGAGCAGGGGAGGGTCCTGGCGATCCTCCGCGAGGAATTCCAGTCGAGCATCGAGAAAACAGGCAAATGACCGAGGAACATCAACGAATCGCCACGAGCGCAGTTCGCGGCGCGATGAAAGGCGCGACCACCGGGGCGGCGGCGTCCATCCTCTCGGGGGCCGCCTTGGTGAGCACGCCGGTGACCGCGCTGTTCGGCTTGGTCACTCTGGGAACGACCGTCGCCGTCGCAATGCCCGTGGTGCTCGCCTGCGCCGCAGCCGGGGCGGTGGCGACCGGCGCGATGGCGGCATATTCCACGCATGGAAAAATCAAAGGGATCGACGAGAGATTCAACGAACTGAACGGCAATGGACCACAGACCTGACCTCCCCAACCGGACGGACGGCTCCGTCCCGGCCATCGCCACCCTCCTCACGGACCTCGTCACGCGCATTCCAAGCTCGTGCGAACCGGCCGCGGCCAACCCGACGGCCAGGGCGAACTCGATCATCCGACATGCCGCCCTCCGGTCGGCGGGGATCTCGGGGACGCTCGCCCTGCCTCCGGGCCCCCTCGGAATGACCACCATCGTGCCCGACCTCGTCGCGATATGGAATGTCCAGCGGCAGCTCGTCTCCGACATCGCGTCCTGTTTCGGGAAGCGGGCGGCCCTGACGAGCGAGGTCATGGTCTATTGCCTCTTCCGCCACGGGGCGGCGATGCTGGTCCGCGACCTGGTCGTCCGGATGGGCGAGCGAATGCTGGTCAAACGGGCCGCGCTCCGCAGCATCCAGAAGGTCCTGCGGAAGCTCGGGGTCCGCGTCGCCCAAAGGACCGTCGCGAGAGCGGTGTCCCGCTATCTCCCCGTGCTCAGCGCCCTCGGCGTCGGAGGATATTCCTACTACGACACCCTGAACGTAGGCAAAACCGCCGTGGAGCTTTTCTCCAAGGAGATCGACATGTCATACGAAACGTTGCCGGGGCCGATCGACGCTTGTTCTGACCGCCCCTCCCTCCCTTCCCCGTCGCCCGCCTTCCACCCCGCCCGATCATGAAAATCCACGCCCTGAAAATCGCCCTCACCGAAGAAGAGCTCGCCTCCGTCGCCATTCCGGCGCTGTCCGGCTACGTCAAGAACTTGCGCGTCACTTGCCGCGAGGGACATGTCCTGGCGGAGGGGGACGCTTCGGTTGCGGGAATGTCCGCGCCGGTGTCGCTGACCGTCGAGCTCTCCGCCGCCCCCGACGGGAAGGAGCTGGTCGCCGACATCGTCGGCGCCACCGCCAAGCTCGGCCCCCTTCCCGTTCCGGCGACGGCCTTCGTCGGGCAGCTGCTGGGCCTGCTGCCCGAGTCGCCCGGTGTCCGCGTCGAGGGCAGCTCGGTGCGGGTGTCGCCCGTCGCGCTTCTGGCCGAGAAGGGGATCGGGGTCGACGCGACGTTCCGTTCGCTGGAGATCTTGTCGGTGCGCCTCGTCCCGGGATGAACGGGCGGGGCGACGTGCTGCGCCGCGAGCCGCCTCGACCCAGCGCCGATCACGGCGTCCAAGCGTCTTCCGGCTGCCACTCGGGAGCCGGCGGATCGGGAGGGCCCTCGGCGTGCGCGGGGGGAGGCAACGCTCCGAGCTGGCGGCCGAAGGCCTCGAGCGCGCTCTTGTCGAG
>CAYMMC010000404.1:0-3667 GCA_964391125.1 uncultured Akkermansia sp. | reverse complement strand
GACGCGGTGGTCGCGAAGCACGGCGTGACCTGGCACCAGATGCGGCACCGCCATCTCGGCGAAGGGCACTGGGTCGACTTCCATCTCGTGTTCGCCGACGAGACGACGGTGCGCGACGCCCATGCCATCGCGAGCGACATCGAGGGGCAAATCCTGGAGGAGCTGGGGGACTCGACCGTCGTGACGACCCATCTCGAGCCCGCCGAGGACCACGAACGGATCCACGGGCACGCTCCGGGGGAGGCCCCCAAGCAGGCGTCGCAGGGGGACCGCCTCCCGGACTGACGGTCAATAGTCGCGTCCCAGCAGGTAGTCCGCGATCTGGTGGAGGCGGTCGGCCTTGTCCGCGAACGGCCCCAGGGCGTCGTGGGCGCGCTTCGTCAGGCGCACGGCCTCCCTGCGGCTTTTCTCCAATCCGAAGAGGGCGGGGTAGGTGGACTTGGCGGCGGCCTCGTCCTTGCCGACGCTCTTGCCCAGCTTCTCGCTGGTGGAAGTGACGTCGAGGATGTCGTCGATGATCTGGAAGGCGAGTCCGAGGGAGCGGCCGTAGGTGGTCAGCGCCTCGAGCCGGTCGGGCGTCGCGTTCGCGGTCATGGCGCCGAGGCGCACCGAGGCGGCGAGGAGCGCCGCGGTCTTGCTCTCGTGGATGTAGCGGAGCTGCGCGGGAGTCGGGACGGTCTCGCCTCCCTCGCCCTCGAGGTCGAGCACCTGTCCGCCGATGAGGTGGCGGCTGCCCGAGGCGACGGCGAGCTCGGAGACGTAGTCGCCCACGCCGTGGCGCCGGGCGGGCGGCGTCCTGGCGAGGATCTCGAAGGCGACGGTGAGCAGAGCGTCCCCCGCGAGCACGGCGATGCCCTCGCCGTATTTCACGTGGCAGGTCGGCCGCCCGCGCCGCAGGTCGTCGTCGTCCATGCAGGGCAGGTCGTCGTGGACGAGCGAGTAGGTGTGGATGCACTCGACCGCGGCCGCCGGAGGCAGGGCGTCCTCCACCGTTCCTCCGCAGGCCTCCGCGGCCGCCAAGCAGAGGACGGGGCGCAGCCGCTTTCCTCCGGCGAAGAGGCTGTAGCGCATCGCCTCGTGGATGGTCGCGGGCCGCGTCCTCGCCTTCGGCAGGAAGCGGTCGAGAGCGTCGTCGACGAGACGGCGGCGGGCGTCGAGGTAGGAAAGCATGGGAGCCTTTTTGAGGGATTGAGGTTTTGAGGGCATGGAGAACGAAGAGAGGGCGGAATCCGGGCCTCAACCCCTCAATTCCTTAAAACCTCAATCCCTCCTCCCCCCCTAGAGCAGTTCCGCGATCTGCACCGCGTTCAGCGCCGCGCCCTTGCGCACCTGGTCGCCGACGACCCAGAACGTGAGGGCGTTCTCCAGGACGAGGTCCTCGCGGAGACGGCCGACGAGGCAGTCGTCGCCGTCGGTGGAGTCGAGGGGGGTCGGGTAGACGGGGATGTCGGCGTAGGGATCGTCGATGACGTGGACGCCGGGGGCGGCGTCGATGGCGGCGCGGGCGGTCTCGACGTCGGGCTTTTCGTTGAAGACGGCGGTGACGGCGACGGCGTGGGAACGGTAGACGGGGACGCGGACGCAGGTGACGGAGGCCTTCAGCTCGGGCGCGTGGAGGATCTTGCGCCCCTCGAAGTGCATCTTCATCTCCTCCTTGGTGTAGCCGTTCTCGGTGAAGACATCGACCTGGGGAATGACGTTGAAGGCGATCTGGCGCGAGTAGACCTTGCGCTCGGGCAGCGCTTCGCCCCTGGCGATGGCGGCGGCCTGCCCCTCCAGCTCCACGATCCCCTGCGCTCCGCTTCCGGAGACGGCCTGGTAGCTGGACGCGATCACGTTCCTGGCGCCCCCGAAGGCGCGGTGCAGCGGATACAGCGCCATCAGGGTGATGGTGGTGGTGCAGTTGGGATTCGCGATGATGCCCCGGTGGTCCTTGGCGTCGCCCGCGTTGATCTCCGGGACGACGAGAGGCACGCTCTCGTCCATCCGGAAGGCGGACGAATTGTCCACCACCACGGTGCCGGCCGCGACCGCGTGGGGTGCGTAGGCCTTGGAAATACTGCCTCCGGCGCTGAACAGGGCAATGTCGACGCCGGCGAAGGAGTCGGGCGTCAGCTCCTTCACCTCGACCTCTCCACCGCGGAACGGGAGGGTCTTCCCAGCCGAACGGGCGGAGGCGAGAAGGGTGAGGCTGGCGAGGGGAAAGTCCCGCTGTTCGAGACATTTGAGGATCTCGATCCCCACGGCTCCCGTCGCGCCAACCACGGCGAGGTGTTTCGGCTGTTGACTCATGAGTTGCTTTTTCAATGAAGTGCGCGACTCTACGGGTTCCGTCATCCGAATGCAACCGTTTGGCATTTCAGGAGCGCTGCTCCGGCCGAACCGCCGCGTTGCCCTCGGGACAAACCAAACCAGAATACCACCACACACTCAATGAAAGCCATCATCCTCCTCGCCATCGTCGCCGTCGGGTGCTCCTTCACCCTTGGCGCCTGCAAGACCAAGAGCTGCTGCGCCAAGAAGGCCGCTTGCGTCTCCGTCTGCAAGTGAGGCTGTGCGGAACCCCGGCGCTCGGGCCTGCCCGACGCGGGAATCCGAACGACTTCAAAAACGGTCGTCCTTACCGGGGCGACCGTTTTTTTATTAATGCGGCCCCCAAACAGGCGACGTAACACAGGCGCCCAGCCTGTGCCGTAGAGCAGACATCCTGCCTGCGACGCAATCTATATGGCGGCCGCATTAATATGCCTTGCGGCGACCGGGCGGGGAATGGCGGGAGAAGGGGGCGCGAGGCTTCATCGGGCCGCCTGCGGCGTTTCCGGCGTCTGCTCCGCATCCAGCAAACGGGCGATCGCGCCCATCAGCACCCGCTCCACGCCGGGGGCCACGTTGGAGGCGCTTCCGGTCTCGTAGCCTCCCTGCCCATAGGCGATCTCGGTGCCGATGTAGCCGGGCGCGTAGTCGCCGTAGGCGGCCATCGCGACGAAGAGGTCGGGCCGCAGCGCCTGGGCGGCCAGCTGGTATTCGACGAACAGCTCGCCGGGCAGATGGAGGATGCGGACGTCTCCGAGCCGCAGGCAGCCGACCGGGATCGCATCGCCTTCGCGGCAGCGCCGCATCCAGGCAAGGCGGGCGGCCGCGCGGAAGCGGGCCACGGGCGGTTCGACGCGGTTGGCCACGGTCGCCTCCAGCGCCGCCTCGTCGAGATGGTCGGCCACGGGCAGGAGCACCGGCTCGACGCGCCAACCGACCGCGTCGGCGGAGAGGGGCCGCGTCTCCCGGGACTCCCAGGCCCCGCGCATGGCGGCGGCGACCCGCTCGGCGAGGGCCTGGCGGTTCTCCGGCGAGCCGTCGTTCCATTTTCCCGCGCCGATGTTGCCTCCGGCCCCGTTGAAGTGCAGGTGGGGCACCCCGGTCTCGGTCTCGCGCGCGTCTCGGGCCATGGCGGGGAAATCGGCGGTGGCGAGCTTGGTGCGGTAGTAGCTCTGCGGATGGGTGGCGAACCAGGTCATCGCGACGACCGTCGCGTCGCCGTCGTGGAGGCTCACCAGCTTCAGCATGGGGTCGACCGTGCCCACGGGAAAGGCGCGCGTCTCGGGATCCCGGGTGGCGGTGTAGCGGGTCCGGATCACGGTGCCGTCGGGCCCCAGGATGCGGCGGTTCGAAG
>CAYMMC010000403.1:0-3673 GCA_964391125.1 uncultured Akkermansia sp. | reverse complement strand
GGTGGAGATGCGCTCCTGCAACTCGGGATGGCGGATTTCGAGGATGCGGGCCATCTTCGTGAGGGTGTAGCGGCGCGAGAGCGGGCGCACGAGGAACCACCACGCCGCCGCGAGGGTCGCGGCGAGTCCGGCGAGGCTGAGGACCCAGCGCGAGGTGGTCGAGAACAGCGTCACCGCCGCGTCCACCGCCATGATGGCGAGGAGGGAGGCGAGGGCCACCGCGAGGGTGGCGAAGAAGCCGCGGATGAAAAGGAGGCACCGGATCCTCCGAATCATCGAATGCAGCTTGTCGAGGATGGGGGGCGGGAGGTGATCGAAGGCGGTCATGAGTCACGGGTCACGGGGGCGGGCCTGCGGCCCGGTAAAAGGTGAAAGGTTTGAAAACACGGATGCTCACGAAGTTCCGCCGGCGGCGCAGGCATGTGGCATGGGCATCTTGCCCATGCACCTCGGTTGGGCGACGGAGTCCCTTGAGGTTCCATACGCTCTTGCGGCTCGCGCCTCTTCGGCTGCGCCCGGCGAGGAGCAATCCGTCCGTTCCCTGCGTCCTGCCCGTCGAGGGCATGGGCAGGATGCCCATGCCACGTTCGGTCCGGTCCCCTCGTTCGGGAAAACCCGAGTGGTGGATGCGGGGAAGTATGCCAACCGTTCAGCGGGGCGCAGGAGGTTTCGATAGATCGTTTCCAGTTTTCGAAGCGGCCAGAATAGCGTGTTGAGAATCCAAGGCTTTGCCTTTTCCAGCCGCGTCGAGAAGACAAGCGAAATGGAACCGGCATTTTCAGCGATACCTTCCTGGATTTCGATCCATTCGGGCGGCTGCGCGCGGATCGTCCTCCCTGTCCCGGTGCCACGGTTTTCGATGCGAACGATGATACCATGGTTTCGAGCGAAAAGGTAAGCTCCGAAATACAGCAGGCCCAAGAGCACCGCTGCTCCGCCGTGCTTGTAGATGCTCTTGAGGTCTCCCGTTTCCATCACACCAATCCGCTCCGCCGCCTCAGCACCCACTCGGTCGTCAAAAACCCGAAGAACGCCAGCAGCAGAGGCCACTTATCCCATAACGTGATATTCCTTCGTTCCTTTAGCACCTCCTTCGGCGCGCCGAAGCTCCCCACGAGACTCGCGAGATCGTCCAGCTCCGCCAGCCTTCCCCCGGTCATCGTGGTGGCGCGGTTGAGAAAGTCGCGGTCGGCCGTCAGTTCGGCCAGTTCCACCGGGTTGCGAGTGGTCACGACGAGCAGTTCGGTCTCGATCTCGCGGGGGCCGTCGGGCGCGGCGGCGAGGGCTGCGTCCACCTCGCCGCCGACGAGCTTCAGACGGTATTCGCCCTCCTCGTCGAGGCCGCCGAGGCTGGTCTCGTAGAGGCCGGAGGAGTCGGAGCGGTAGCTGAGGCGCTGCTTGCGGAGACGCTCGCCGTCCTTCCAGATCTCCACCTCGACCCCGGCGTCGGTGACGGGGCGGCGCTCGGGATCGAGGACTTTCGCGGTGACCTCGATGGGGTCGTTCGGCGTGTAGCTGAGCCGGCCCGTGCCGAGGCGGACGAAGTCGTTGCCCGAGCGCAGGTTCGGCCCCGCGCCCCAGCGGGTGACCTGCCCCCAGAAGCGGTGGTGGTGCGTGTCGCCGACTCCGTAGCGGAAGCGCCAAGTCTGGTCGAAGTGCAGCAGCAGCACCTTGCCGAGGCCCGCGCGGATCGTGGAGACGACGGCGTTTTCCGCCTCGGCGGTCTTCTGGTTGGCGAGTTGCTGGATCGCGGCCTCGACCGATCCGTGAGGGCCGTCGGAGGCGAAAGCGGCCGCCGCGGGCGCGGCTCCGGCGGGCTGGGCGTAGGCGAGGATCTCGGCGGTCTCCTTCAGGCGCGCGCCCGCGTAGCGCCAGCGCATCGCGGGGAAGCCGGACCAGATTTCCTCGTTGAGGGCGCGGCTGGTCGATTGAGAGGTCACGGGATGCTCGCGCCCCGCCGCGGTGAGCTGGATGCGGTAGGCGCTCTCGGGCGTCTCGTAGCGCGTCGCGGCGCCGGGCTCGTAGGAGACGGGGAGGAGGTCGCGCAGGATGCGGTGGTCGTGGCCGTGGGGCATGTGGCGCGGCCCGGCGACGCAGACGAGGAGGGCGCCGCGCTTCGTCACCGCCTCCTCGATGGCGGCGAGGTCGCGGGCGGAAAGGGCGGACGGGGGGATGTCGCCGAGGATGATGACGTCGAACTGCTGCCACTCCGACGCGGACTGCGGCAGGTCGGTGGCCCCGGCCTCGCCGAAGGGGCGCGAGGCGCTGGCATGGACGGCGGGCGGCCGGGGGGCGCGGTGGATTTCGTCGGGGTGGAGGAGGACGTATTGGAGATGCACCGACTTGTCGCGTCCGTAGAACAGGTTGCGCAGGTAGCGGAACTCCCAGCGGGGGAAGCCATCGACCAGCAGCACATTCGTCCGGTCGTCGGTGACCGCGACTTTGAAGTCCCTGGAATTGTTCTCCTGGAAAATCTCGCGCGGGTCGGGGCGCAGTTGCACGCGGTAGTCGTGGATGCCCTTGGCCCCGGGCTTGTGGACGAAGGCGATCTCGGTGCGGAAGTTCACGTCGGTGATTTCGATGGCGGCGGTCTCGACGACTTCGCCGCCGGAGAGCAGCTCGGCCTGCACGGTCTCGCCGAGGAAGCCGTCGAGCTTCGCGGTGGCGGTGACGACGACGCGGTCGTCGAGGTAGATGGACTCGGGCGCGTTCAGGGAGAGCAGGGAAATATCGACCGGGCCGAGGTCCGCGCCGAGGGGCACGGCGGAGAGGGGCGCGTTGCGCACGGCGAGCTGGCGCAGGCTGTCCTCGGGCAGGGCCGCGCCGTTGTGCCGTCCGTCGCCCAGCAGAAGCACCCCGGCGAGCGATTCGGGCGATGTGTTCGAGAGGACGTGTTCGAGCGCGCCGGCGAGGTCGGTCTGGGCGTTTTCGGGGCGGCTGCCGATGGCG
The DNA here is from genome assembly GCA_964391125.1 of uncultured Akkermansia sp. Classification (GTDB taxonomy): domain Bacteria; phylum Verrucomicrobiota; class Verrucomicrobiia; order Verrucomicrobiales; family DEV007; genus Arctic95D-9. Next base: position 724 of record CAYMMC010000403.1, on the reverse strand, counting down.
ATTTCGTCCTCCTCGGCGAGCGGGTCGGTGATCTGGACGACATCGCGGGCGAAGCGGTAGTAGCGCAGGTTGTAGCGTTCCTCGAAGCGGCCCAGGAGGCTTGGGTCGGCGGCTTGACCCTCTTTGGTCCGCTGCTCCGTTTCTTCCTCCGCTTCCGTCGTTTCTCCAACAGGGAGGGGGGTGGAAAGGACGCGCCGGACGAGTTCGGCTCGCGGGGTGGCGGCGGCTTCATCGACGAATTGCCTGCTGGGTCCGTCGAGGCGTTCGTAGAAGGCTTCGTCGGCCTTGGCCGTGGTCGTGGCGATGCTTTCGAGGAAGGGGCGCAGTTCGTCGCGGGCGACTTCGAGTTGTTTGGCGAGTTCCTCGGCGCGGCCCTCCTGCGCGGCCTTGGCGGCGAGGGGGAGGACGCGGGCGAGTCCGTCGCGGACGCGCTTGAGGGCGTCGTCGAGCGTGCCTTTCACCTCGTCGGGGAGCGGGGCGGAGGCGGCGCTGGCGAGGGCATCCGTCAGGGCGGCGCGGCGGCGTTCGAGGGCGGCGAAACGCGCGGGCAACTGGGCGGCGCGGCCTTCGAGCCCGGCGGCGAGGTTGGGGGCGGAGCGGAGGGCGCCCGACTCCCCGGCGAGTTCGGCGTCGAGGGCGGCGGCGGAGCGTCCGATGGCGGCGAGGGCGGGGCGTTGCTCCAAGCCCGGCACGCCGAGGAGGGCGGCGCGGTCGAGCTTCTGCG
>CAYMMC010000402.1:0-3676 GCA_964391125.1 uncultured Akkermansia sp. | reverse complement strand
GCCCCCGGTGCGGAGGGCGCACGTAAAGGTCCTCCAGCCAGATCCCGGCACGACCGAGGAAGGTGGAGAACGTCGGGAAGAAGATCGCATAGCCCGCCGGCTCGCCTTCCGCTTCGGCGACCAGCGCCTCGGCGGCGGGACGGTCGCCGAAGAGGCTTTCCAGGTAGTCCGCCTCGGTGGCGACGACCTGGTGGGAGAGGCGCTCGAACTCGGCCAGCTCGCGGACCATCGCGAGCAGGGCGGGCACATCGTCCGGGACGGCCGGGCGGATGCGGAGGGAATCGCGTGGCGGATCGCTCATTTTCACTTCTTTGGTTGTGGATTTGGCACGCGGGGTGCTTTTCGGAAGGGCGTCGGACGGTCTCCGGACCCGAAGACGAAGGGTTGAGACCAAAAGCGGCAACCCGGTCGGCCACAAGTGCTTTGCAGGTGCTACGGGGGTTTTTCCTGCGCCGGCCGGCCGGGTTGTCCATTTGCCGTCCGGCGGCGGGGCGCCGTTCCAGAGCCGAAGCCCGTTCCGGCCTGCGGCGTCGGCGCGCGATGACGCTCGTTGCGGCGGGGCGGAGGATGGTCCATCTTGGACTCGGATGATTGACTCCCCAGCAGACCGGCACCTCCTCTTCGCGCTCGCCCTGGCGGCGTTCGCGGTCCCTGTCGTGGCGGAGGAGGCGACGCCCGCCTTCGCTCCGGCGCAGATCGAGTTCTTCGAGAAGAAGGTCCGCCCCATCCTCGCGGAAAGCTGCCTCGACTGCCACACCGGGACCAAGGCGAAGGTCGGACTGCAACTGAACCACCGCGAGGGCTGGCTGAAGGGCAGCGACTACCGGAAGGTCGTCGACCTCGGCGAGCCGGCGAAGAGCGTCGCGATCCGCGCCGTCTCGCACTCCGGCGAGAAGGGCGTTCCCGCCATGCCGGAACAGGGCGAGAAGCTCCCTGCGGAAACTATCGACCTCCTCGTCGAGTGGATCGCGATGGGCCTGCCCTGGCCCGCCGAATCGGCCCAGCCGGAGGCCGGGGCCGATCCGATGGAGCACTGGTCCTTCCAGCCGGTGCGGCCCGCTCCGCTGCCCGCCGACGCGGGGCATCCCGTCGACCACTTCGTCGGCAAGGCGCAGGCCGCCGCCGGCGTCGTGCCGGCGCCCCGCGCCGACCGCGCCACCCTCCATCGCCGCCTTCATTTCGACCTGCTCGGGCTGCCCCCGAAGTACGAGGACCTGAAGCGCTTCGTCGAGGACCCGCGCCCCGACGACGAGGCCTACGCCGCCCTCGTCGACGAGCTCCTCGCCTCGCCCCGCTACGGCGAGCGCTGGGCCCGGCTCTGGATGGACGTGGCCCGCTACGCCGACACCAAGGGCTACGAGGGCGCCGGGCGCGAGCGGCGCTTCATCTACAGCTACACCTACCGGGACTGGCTCATCCGGGCCTTCAACGAGGACCTGCCCTACGACCAGTTCCTCCTCTACCAGCTCGCCGCCGAGCAGCTCGTGGACGCGGAGGGGCCCGACAAGCGCCATCTCGCCGCGCTCGGCTTCCTCTCCCTGAGCAAGAACGGCAGCCAGGCCGACATCCTCGACGACCGCCTCGACACCACCTTCCGCGGGACCATGGCCCTGACCGTGTCCTGCGCGCGCTGCCACGACCACAAGTTCGACCCCATCCCGACGCGTGACTACTACAGCCTCTACGGCGTCTTTCTCAACTCGATGACCGTGGACACCCCGACCATCGGAGAGCCGAAGGCGGGGCCGGAATACGACGAGTATCTGGAGAACCTGGCCGAGAAGCAGAAGAAGATCGACGACTTCCTCGAGCCCCTCCTGGAGGAGGCCAGGAGGAAGCATCCCGAACTCGAGAAGAACCGCAGCGCCCTGATCGGCAAGATCCCCTCCCCCGAGCGCCGCAAGCTGACCCGGCTCGAGGGCGAGCGCGACAAGTTCGTCGCCGACTCGGGCATGGAGCCGGACAAGGCCATCGTCCTGCGCGACCGCGAAAAGCCGATCAACCAGCACGTCCTCATCCGGGGGAATCCGGGGCGCCCCGGCGAGCTGGCGCCGCGCCAGTTCCTCGCCATCGCCTCCGACGGCGAGCCGAAGCCCTTCGAGACCGGCAGCGGCCGTCTCGAGATGGCCCGCGAGATCGTGAGCCCTGCCAATCCCCTCACCGCGCGGAACCTCGTCAACCGGGTATGGATGTGGCACTTCGGCGAAGGGATCGTCCGCAGCATCGACGACTTCGGCCTGATGGGCGAGCAGCCCGACCATCCCGAGCTGCTCGACTGGCTGTCCCACTGGTTCGTCGAGAACGGCTTCTCGGTGAAGAAGCTGCACCGCCTCGTCCTCACCTCGGAGACCTGGAGGCAGCAGTCCTCGAACCCCAAGGCGGCGGAGAACCGGCTCGCCGACGCCGAGAACCGCCTCCTTTGGAGGTTCAAGACGAAGCGGCTCGAATTCGAGCAGATGCGCGACGGGATGCTGGACGTCGCGGGGAACCTCAGCGACGAGATGTACGGTCGCGCCGTCGAGATCCTGGCGCCGGGCTACGCGAACCGCCGCTCCGTCTACGCCTTCATCGACCGGCAGAACCTGAACCCCGCCTTCCGCAACTTCGACTTCTCCAATCCCCAGGAGACCACGGGCAAGCGCCCCTCCACGACGATCCCGATGCAGGCGCTCTTCACCCTGAACAACGATTTCGTCATGGACCAGGCCGAGATCCTCGCGAAGAGGACCGGGCAGGCCCCCGACCGCGTCGCCGCCCTGCACCGGGCCGTCTTCGCCAGGGACCCCTCCGAGTCCGACCGCCAGCTCGCCGAGAGCTTCGTCGCCTCCTTCGGCAGCGAAGCCGCCACGATGGGCAAGCGCCAGACCAACACCGAATGGAGCTACGGCTGGGGCGATCTCGATGCGGAGACCGGCAAGGTCGTCTTCCATCCCTTCGAGCACTGGGTCAAGAACGTCTGGCAGGTGGGCGCGGAACGGCCTCTGAAGAACAATCCGCTCAGCTACCTCTACGCCGACGGCAACGGCAGGACCCACCCCGGCCTGACCGCCAAGGAGAGCGCCGTCTACGAATGGCGGGCGCCGGAGGATCTCCGCGTCTCCGTCGGCGGAGAGCTCGTCCGCTCGAACGTCGGAAAGGGCAACGGCGTGCGGGTGAAGGTCGCGACGACCGCGGACGGCGTCATCTTCGACCAAGTGCTCGACCCCGCCAGGGACAGGCTGCCCGTGACCCTGCCCGAGGTGCGGCTGGCCAAGAACGAATGCCTCTACTTCGTCGTCGATCCCCACGAGAACAACTCCTCCTACGACTCGGTGACCTGGAATCCGCAGATCACCGACCTCGACGGACGCTGCCCCCGCTCGGGCGTGGCGGAGTCCTACTCGGTGTCGCCGCAGGGCGACGGCTACATCACCGCCGGCTACGGCCGCGGCGCCGACAATACCGAGAAGGTGGACATGATCATCAAGCGCTGGACCGGCGAGGGCCAGTGGGACGAGTCCTTCGGCACCGACGGTGTCGTGCGCCTCGACGAGATCGGAGTCGGGTCGGGTGTAGATCTCGGTGGCGGCCGCGGCCTTAAAAAAGGCGTCGGGGGTGTACTGGGTGACTCCGTCCGCGGTGTCACACGCGTGATCGTCGAGGTGTCCGTGTTGTTCTCGGGCACCGGGTCGGGCGT
>CAYMMC010000401.1:0-3678 GCA_964391125.1 uncultured Akkermansia sp. | reverse complement strand
GAGCGACCAGAAGTGGACGATGGAAAGCCGGTAGGAGTAGATGGGGCGCCCCGCCGCCTTCGGCAGGTAGTAGTACATGATCCCGAGGATCGGCGTGGTGAGGAAGAAGGCGACGGCGTTGTGGCCGTACCACCACTGCACCAGGGCGCCCTGCACCCCGCCGAAGACCGGGTAGGCGTGGACGAGGCTGGTCGGGATCTGGAGGTGGTTGACGATGTAGAGCATCGCCACGGTGATGATCGTGGCGATGTAGAACCAGAGCGCGACGTAGAGCGAGCGCTCGCGGCGGACCTTCAGGGTGAGGAAGAAGTTCAGGCCGAAGACCACCCAGACGACCACGACCATGAGGTTGATCGGCCAGATCAGCTCGGCGTACTCCTTCCCTCGGGTCAGCCCGGCGGGCAGCGAGATGGCGGCGAAGAGGATGATGGCCTGCCAGCCCCAGAAGTGGATCTTCGAGAGGAGGTCCGAGTAGGTCCGCGCGTTGCAGAGCCGCTGGGTCGAGTAGTAGATGCCGGAGAACATCATGTTCCCGACGAAGGCGAAGATCGCGGCGTTGGTGTGCAGCGGCCGGAGCCGCCCGAAGGTGAGGAATTCGACGCCCTCCGAGCGGAACCAGCCGAAGGTGATCCACTCCAGGAACTTCCCGTTCATCTGCCAGAAGTTGAGCTGGAAGGCGGCGACGATCCCGACCAGCATGGCGACGAGCCCCCAGGCGATCGAGGCGATCATGAACAGCCGCGGGGAGCGGTCGTCGAACTGGATCGTCGTTTTGTTCCGGGCGGCGGTTTCAGGACTCATGGTCGAGGGGCTGGCGTTGGGATGGGGGGAGGGGTTGGGTGGCTTCGTCGCGGAAGGGGAGCAGGGCGTCCTGGTCGGCGCAGGACCGTCCGCCCTGCCGGCTCCTGAAGAAGAGCGCGAGGAAGAACGTGGCGAACACGACGCTGAAGAGGGTGGTGAGGAAAAGCACTTCCATCGTCCGGGCTTGTCATTGCTATTACGACGCCACCCGCCGGGATGGTGCTTCGCGAAGGGAAATAGCCACAGGATTGGGAAAATTCCACCCGCCAGACGCGGCGGAACCGTCGCGCCGCCGGGAGGATCCGCCGGTCGGCGCTCTTTCCGTTTGACTCTCCTCCGGATCTGCCGGAGGCAGGCGGTGCGATTCCGTCTCGCGCCGCCGACTGCCGTCACCATGCCGATCTCCGCCGATCTCCTCGCCGCCACGGACGAACTGGTCCTCCGCTTGCGCGGCCTTTCCTTCTCCGAGCCGGTGAGCCACGTCTACAACCCGCTCGAATACGCGAGGACCCCGCACGAACTCTACGTGGGCCGTTTCGGCAATGCGCGGAAACGGGTCCTCTTCCTCGGAATGAATCCCGGCCCCTGGGGAATGGCGCAGACGGGCGTGCCCTTCGGCGAGATCCCGGCGGTGCGGGACTGGATGGGCATCTCCGCTCCCGTGGGCAAGCCGGAGCCGGAACATCCCAAGCGCCCCGTCCAGGGATTCGCCTGCGGGAAGTCGGAGGTGAGCGGTCGCCGCCTTTGGGGGCTCTTCGCGGAGCGCTTCCCCCGGGCCGGGGACTTCTTCGCCTCCCACTACGTGGTGAACTACTGCCCGCTCGTCTGGATGGAGGCGAGCGGCCGCAACCGGACCCCCGACAAGTTGCCCGCCGCCGAGATGGCGCCGGTGGAGTCGGCCTGCGACGCCTACGTGGCCGCCCATCTGCGGCGGCTGCGTCCGGAGATCCTCGTCGGCGTGGGCGGTTTCGCCGAGGCCTGTCTCGTGCGGATCGCCGCCGCCGTCGGGAGCGGCGCCAAGATCGGGCGGATCCTCCATCCCAGCCCCGCCAGCCCGGCGGCGAACCGCGATTGGGCCGGGACGGCGGCGCGGCAGCTTCGGGAGATGGGGGCGTGGGACTGACGGCCCGCCCCCGGTCCCCGGTCGGTTCCCGCGCTCAATAGCCCAGCCCCCAGTCGGCCGAGTAGGGCTCGCTGGGGAGCGCCTTGCCGGCGCTGGGATCGGTGATCGGCCCCATGGTGAGGCGTTGGCCGATCTTGAGAAGCCGGTAGCGCTGGTTGAGCCGGTCGCAGCAGTCGGAAAACTCCTCCGTCGTGGGGTTGCCCCGGTCGAAGAGATCGTAATGGCAGGGCACGGCGAGGCTGGCGCTCGCCGCCTTGGCGAAGGCCGCCGCCTCGAAGCCGTTCATGCTGGTGCGGTCGGCGTCCTTGCCGTCGGCGCCGTGGATGGGGAGGAAGGCGAGGTTCACCGACCAGCGCCGCACCTCCTTGACGAGCTGGCTGTGCCAGACCGTTTCGCCGGCGTGGTAGATGGCGAAGGGGCCGAAGAGAATGACGTAGCCGAGGCTGCGGGAGTTGCCGAACTCGTCCCGCCGGATTTTGGGGTTCGCGGCGTTGACGCCGTGGAAGTCGAAGGGCTCGAAGTTCACGTAGGTGCCGGCGTTCACCGAGAGGATGGGGGGCGCGGCGGCCCCGAGGATGCTCTCGGCCTCCCCGGCGAGACCCGCCGGGACGACGACTTTCAGGGCGGGATTGGCGGCGCGCAGCGGGAGGATCGTCTCGGGGTCGAGCCGGTCGGGATCGGTGTTGCTGCAAACGACGCAGTCGATCCCGGCGAGCTGGAGGGGATCGACGACGCGCTCGGAGACGCGGCGGAGCTCCTCCGGCGTGCCTTCCGTCCTGCGGCTGAGGGCGTCGGAAAGGTAGGGGTCGAGGAGGAGGCCGTGCCCGGCCCATTTGATGAGGAAGCCGCTCTGCCCCAGCCACCAGACGTGGATGGCGCCGCTGACCTTGTCCGCCTCGCGGAAATCGGCGAGGAAATCTTCGTCTTTCTGGACCGGGATGATCATGGCGCGGGCGCTGGAACCGAGGAGCCGGACCCGGAGAGGGCGGGCGAATCCCCTTCCCTTGCACAACTTCCTCTGGATTTCAAACGCAAGCAGGCGCCGCCCGGTGGACCGGCACGTCAAAACGACCGAAGCGGGGAACCTGTAGCCGAGCTCGTCGAGCGCGGCCGGACGCGGCGGGGACGCGCGGACCGCCCCGGAACGGTCGGAGCGAGGTCGATGGCCTCGCCCGCAGTCCGGCGGAAACGCATCGTGGAAATCGAGGGGGCGTTCGCAACTCTTCCAAGCAAAGGGACGCAAAGGGACGGCAGAACTGGCGTTCCGCCGGCGACGTCGTTCCCGAAAACCAAGAGCGCGGTCGCGGCGAGCTTTTGCTTGCCTTCTCCCCCTCGCTTCCGTCTCATGGACGCCATGAAGCGCATTCTCCAAGCCGTGGTCGTCGCCTCCCTGATCGCCTCCCCGCTCCATTCCCAAGATGCCGGCGGAAAGGGCTTGCGGGCCGGAGTCTTCTCGGTCGACGCGACGCCGCCGGTGGGCAGTCCGCTCGCCTACGATCCCATGGAGGGCGTGGACTCGCCGCTGAGCTGCCGCGGTCTCGTCCTCGCCGGTGCCGGAAAGCCGATCGTGCTCTGCGCCATCGACTGGATCGGCATCGGCAACGCCGGGCAGACGGTCTTCAAGGAGGCCATCGCCGCCGCCGTCGGGACCGAGCCGGACCGCGTCGCCGTGCATGTCCTGCATCAGCACGACGCGCCCCGCTGCGACTTCTCCGCCGAGGAGCGGCTCGCCGCCGAGGGCATCGGCGGGGCCG
>CAYMMC010000400.1:0-3678 GCA_964391125.1 uncultured Akkermansia sp. | reverse complement strand
CCGTCCCATGATTTTGTGCTCCTTGCGCCTGTCCACGGCCATCCTTCCCATTTAGCAGCGTAGAGTTCGTCGGAGATCTTCTCGCGCGCGGGCCCGGGGCGACCGTGCTCGAGACCCCTTGCTGACGCAGTCGCGCCATATTTCCCTCTCCCTCCGCTCCGGTGGCGGAGTTTACAATGGGCGACATCCATGAACCGGACCCGGACGCTTGCCCTGCTTGCGGGATTGGCCGCCTCGGCGTCCGCCGCGGACGAAGCGCCCATCGACTTCAACCGCGACATCCGTCCGCTGATCTCGAACCATTGCGTCGCCTGCCACGGCCCCGACGAGGAGGAGCGCAAGGCCGGCCTGCGCCTCGACACGCCCGAAGGCGCGACCGCCGACCTCGGCGGCTACGCGGCCCTCGTCCCGGGGAAGCCGGAAGAAAGCGAGCTGCTCCGGCGCCTCCTCAGCGAGGACGAGGACGAAGTGATGCCGCCGCCGAAAAAGGGCTCCCGTTTCACCCCCGAGCAGGCCGAGCTGATCCGCCGCTGGATCGCGCAGGGAGGGAACTACGAGCGGCACTGGTCCTACGCGCCGCCCGTGAAATCCGAGCTTCCTTCCGTCGCGGACACCGCCTGGCCCATCAACGAAATCGACCGCTTCCTTCTCGCCCGCCTCGAACGGGAAGGGCTGGAACCCTCGCCCGAAGCCGACCGCCGTACCCTCGCCCGCCGCCTTTCCCTCGACCTCGTCGGGCTGCCGCCAAGCTGGGCCGAGGTCGAGGCCTTCGTGAAGGACGAGCGGCCCGACGCCTACGAACGCCATGTCGCCGCCGTCCTCGCCAAGCCCTCCTACGGCGAGCACTGGGGGCAGCTCTGGCTCGACCTCGCCCGCTACGCCGACAGCTCCGGCTACCCCAGCGACCAGCCGCGCGAAATCTGGGGCTACCGCGACTGGGTCCTCGGGGCGCTGAACCGCAACCTGCCCTTCGACCGCTTCACCCTCGAGCAGATCGCCGGGGACCTGCTCCCCGACCCGACCGAGGACCAGATCATCGCCACCGCCTTCCACCGCAACACCATGACGCAGAACGAAGGCGGCACCAGCGACGAGGAGTTCCGCATCGCCGCCGTGGTGGACCGCGTCAACACCACCTTCGCCGTGTGGATGGGAACGACGATGGCCTGTGCCCAATGCCACACCCACAAATACGACCCCATCACCCAGCACGAGTATTTCCAGGTCTTCGCCATCCTCAACCAGAGCGCCGACGCCGACCGCAAGGACGAGGCCCCGCTGCATTCCTTCTTCACCGCCGCGCAGAAGGCGCAGCGCAGCGCGCTGGAGCAGGAGATCGCGGACTTGGAAAAGCGCTTCGCCTCGCCCGATCCGGCCTGGTTGAGCGGCTTCGACGCCTGGGACGCGCAGTTCCCCCGCGACCTCGCCTGGCAGCGTCCGAAGCCCGGCAAAGCCACCACCGACGCTGGAGGCGCGAGCGCCGGGGACGACGGTTTCGTCTCCATCGCGAAGAACGCCGCGACCGCGACCCACACGATCGAGATCCCCCTCTCCGGCGATTCCCTCGGCGCGGTGCGGCTGGAGACCGAGCCTGCGCCCGGCTTCGGCAATTTTGTCCTCACCGCCCTGCGGGCCGAGCTCGTCCCTCCGGCGGGAGCGGAGGGGCCAAGGGCACGCTTCGTCCGCATCGAACTGCCCGGCAAGGGCAAGATCCTCCAACTCGCCGAGGTCGAGGTCTTCGGCGGAGGAACGAACCTCGCCCCGAAAGGCAAGGCGAGTCAGAGCAGCCAATATGCCGGAGCCACCGCCTCGCTCGCCAACGACGGCAAGACCGACGGCGACTACCGCAAAGGCTCCGTCGCCCACACCGCCCAGCAGGACGATCCCTGGTGGGAGGTCGATCTCGGCGCGGAGACTCCGCTCGATCGCGTCGTCGTGTGGAACCGCACCGACGGCAACGTGGGGTCGCGGCTGGAGGGCTTCCGCGTCCTCGCCCTCGACGCGAAGCGCGATCCGGTGTGGAAGCAGGAGTCCCTTCCCGCGCCGAAAGACCAAGTCGCATTCGCCCTCGGCGGACCCGTCCCGCTGACCTTCGCCACCGCCATCGCCGACTACGAGCAGAGCGGCTTTCCCGCCGCCTCCCTGCTCAAATCCGGCAAGGACGCGACCGGCTGGGCCGTGGGCGGAGCGACGGACCAGGCGCACCACCTGACCCTCTTGCCCCGCGAAGCCAAGAGGGTCGAGCCCGGCTCCAAACTGCGCGTCGTCCTCGAACAAAAATCGACCTATCAAAACCACGTCCTCGGGCGCTTCCGCATCGCGACCACCGGCGATGCGAGAGTCGCCAGAGTCGTCGCCACCCCGGCGGACGCGCTCGCCGCCTTGCAGAAGCCCGCCGCCGCACGCAGCGAGGCGGAGGCGAAACGACTCGTCGATCACTACGTCCGCGTCCTCGCCCCCGAGAGCGCGAAGGAGCGCGCCCGCCTCGCCGCCGCGAAGCGCGAATTGGCGGCGATCAAGCCCGCCACCGTGCCCATCATGCAGGAACTCGCCGAGAAGGACCGCCGCGAGACCAAGGTGCAGATTCGCGGCAACTGGCAGAACCTCGGCGACACCGTCGAGCCGGGCGTGCCCGCCGCCTTCCATCCCCTTCCTGACAAAGCCCCCAAAAACCGCCTCGGCCTCGCGCAATGGCTCGTCAGCCGCGACAATCCCCTCACCGCCCGCGTCGTCGTGAACCGCTATTGGGAGGCGATCTTCGGCACCGGCATCGTCTCGACCAGCGAGGAGTTCGGCTCGCAGGGCGAGCTGCCCTTCCATCCCGAACTGCTCGACTGGCTCGCCGTCGATTTCATGGAGCACGGCTGGGACGTGAAGCGGCTCCTCGCCCAGCTCGTCTCGACCCGCGCCTACCGCCAGGTCTCGCGCGTCGCCCCCGACTTGCAGGAGCGCGATCCCGACAACCGCCTCCTCGCCCGCGGCCCGCGCTTCCGCCCCACCGGCGAACTGCTCCGCGACCAGGCCCTCGCTGTCGGCGGACTCCTCAGCGCGAAAATCGGCGGCCCCTCGGTGCGGCCCATGGCCCCGAATCTCGGGCTGAACACCGCCTTCGGTCGCAGCAACGACTGGACCCCCAGCGAAGGCGAGGACAGACACCGCCGCAGTTTTTACACCGAAGTGCGGCGCAACGGTCCCTACGCCAGCTTCAGCACCTTCGACGCGCCCAACCGCGAGGTCTGCACGATCCGCCGGGGCCGGACGAACACGCCCTTGCAAGCCTTCGTGACCCTCAACGATCCCGTCTTCGTCGAGGCGTGCCAAGCCCTCGCCCGCCGTCTCGCCTTCGAGGCGAAAGGAGGCGACCCCGCCGCGAAAATCCGCCACGCCTACCGCCTCGGCCTGTCGCGCGATCCCGACGAAAGCGAAGTCGCCACCCTGACCCGACTGCACGAGGAGGCCTTCGCCGTGTTCCAGGCCGATGCCGAGGCCGCGAAGCGGATGGCCACCGAGCCCATCGGCGCGGTACCGGAGGGCATGGAGGTGGCGGACTTGGCCGCGTGGGCCGCGACGGCGAATGTGATTATGAATCTGGACGAGTTTTTGATGCGGCCTTGAAGGATTTTTGGTTCTTCTTTAAATTGAGTGGATGAGCCTTGGTTTGAGGTCAAGCTTGCCGCA
>CAYMMC010000399.1:0-3686 GCA_964391125.1 uncultured Akkermansia sp. | reverse complement strand
GCCGAACGGCAGGGCCCAGGCGATCTGGGCCCGGAGCAGGGCCGTGTCGAACAGGTGGAAGAGCCGGCTGCTGGGCTGGTGTATGGAGACGAGGGTGATCTTGTTGTGGGTCAGGCCCCGGATCATCTCGAGGTCGTGCTCGGAGTCCTTCGAGGAGAGCCCCGAGGTCGGCTCGTCGAAGAGGTAGACGTCGGCGATGCCGATCATGTCCATGCCGGCGTTGAGGCGGCGGCGCTGCCCCCCGGAGAGGCTTTTGGTCTCCTGGTCGCCGGCGAGGCGGTGTCGGATCTCGTTGAGCCCGAGCTCGATCAGCTTGGAGTCGACGCGGCGGCGGCGCTCCGCCGCGGGGAAGTGCGGCGCCCGCATCGCGGCGGCGGTGTCGAGGTTCTCCTCGACGGTGAGGAGGGAGTCGAAGGTCTCGTCCTGCGGGATGATGGCGATGTAGCTCTTGAGGTTCTCGTGCTCGGCGTAGAGATCCACGCCGTTGAGGTCGATGCGGCCGCTCCTCGGCTTGAGCTGGCCGCCGAGGGCCTTCAGCAGGGTGCTCTTGCCGCAGCCGCTGGGCCCCATCACGCAGACCATCTCGCCCCGCTGGATGGAGAAGGAGACGCCGTCGAGGGCGGGGATCTTGCGGTCGTAGCTGTGGGCGATCTCGCGCACGCGCAGGGTGGCGATGACGTTGCGCTCCTCCTCGATGATGCCCTCGGAGAAGTGGCAGCGGAGGAACTGGTCGCTGCCGAGCGAGATGACGCTGCCGTCCTTGAGCGGGGCCGTGCCCCTGACCGGCTGGCCCTCGACGGCGACGGGGCGCTCGCTTTCGAGCACCTCGACGGTGCCCGTCTTGGTGCTGTTGTCGCAGCGGATGCGCAGGAGGATGCGCCCGGCGGCGCCGGGGGAGAGGAGGATGTCGCCCGGGGCGAGCTTGTCGGGATCGTTGGAGACGAGGTAGACGGTGCGGTTCGGCGGCAGGCTGAAGCGCCCGCCCAGCTCGCGCGCCTTGCGGCGGAGGTCGTCGAAGGAGATCTCGGTGTGGTCGGGGAAGTCGATCCGCTCCCGGGAGGTGACCTCGAACTTGTCGCCCTTTTCGAGGGATCGCGTCCCGATGACGGCGTCGGTGGGGTTCAGCACCTCGACCTGGATCTTGAGGCCGAAGGAGACGCGCAGGTAGCTCTGCTTCGTCCGGGTCTTCTCGATGAAGTGGTTCCCGTTGCCGTCGATGGCGAGGTAGAGCTGGACGGAGGAGAGGTTCTTCTTCGTGTTGAAGTAGAAGACGAGATCCTCGAAGGCGAGCACCTCCTCTCCGACGATGAGGCCCTGCCCTTCGTAGATGCGGCAGAATTCGCCCGCGTTGACCTGGCGCCCGCGCGCCAGGATGGGGGCGGGTCCGAGATTCTTCGCCAGGACGAGGCTCTGGAAGCGGAAGGCGACCACGGAATGCTCGTCCTCCGAGGCGGGGATGGTGATGTCGGCCGGCTCCTTGGTCGAGAGGACGAGCGATTCGAGCCGGTGGCTTTCCCCCGAATCCGACCTCCCCACGGCGGAGGCCTCGCCCTGCTCGATCTGGGACAGCTCGCTGGTGTTGAGCTGGTAGACGATGTTGATCGCCTCGGACGCGACCCCGAGGGTCGTCATGAACTGGTAGAAGGTGATGAGGTGCTCCTTGGGCAGCCCCGACCGGCTGATGAGGACGTAGAGCTGCACCCCGAGGAGGATCTTGTCCTCCAGCGGCAGGGTGTTGACGAGGTCCGAGGCGATGGCCTCGAGATCCTGGCGGCGCCGGAGGGAGCGGACGAAGAGCTGCTTCAGCTCGGTGTAGACCGTCTCGGGGAAATCGTAGCGGAGAAAGCCGAGGATGGAGTCGATCTCCGCCTCGACTGCCCGTCCGTCCAGCTTGGTGAAGCCGGCGAAGACCTCGATGAGCATGGGCAGCATCGACTCCTCCGTGCGGGGGGTTTCGCTCCTGAAGAAGGTGCGCTGGAAGCGGCTCCAGAGCCGACCTCGGCCCCGCGTCAGGCCGGAGTCGGAACGGGATCGCTTCCCGGAGGATCCGGTCTCTGCAATCGGGTCGCGCAAGATGGGGGGGGGAGTCGACATGGAGGCGTCGGAAAAGGCTCGGAAACCTATACCACGCCCGAAGCGCTTGGAAACCCACGATCGAGGAGCAAGCCAGACGCAAGGGGGAAAGGTTCGCCCGCCTCCAGCTGCGTCCTGATGCAGGCGCGGTAGCTTCCGCCGTGTCCGGGGTCGCGCCATCCGAAGTCGGTTCAGCAGTTCGAGGCAGCCGACGTGGCGGGGAGGCTCGCCTCTCCAAGACGGAGCCAGGTCGCCGTGGCCGTAGGCCGGACCGTGGGTGATGACGACATCGGCCTCGTCGGGGATGCTCTCCCACTCCGCCCGGATGGTCGGGCCGCGGTCCCGCATGAAGTGCCAGTTCAGGAAGGTCGGCGTGTAGGGAGACCCGAAGAAGCGGAATCCCTCGATCCCGACGGTCTCGTTGACGAGGAGCCGAATGCCGTGCTCGGCGAAGACTTCGCGGAAGACCGCCTCGTCCTGTTCCACCGGCCGGTCGTGGTTCCCCGGCGTGACGAGCTTGTGGCGGTGAGGCATCGCCCCCAACCAAACGGCGAAGTCCCGGACCTCCGAATCCCGGCCCCGCCCGCAGAAGTCGCCTGCATGGATGAGGACATCGGCCTCGGGCAGCGGATGCTCCATCCGCTCGTGCATCCCGTGGGTGTCGCTGAGGAGGGCGAGGCCGAGGCGTGGCGTCGGCATCGGTCAATCTATCCGCGAAGCTCGCTGCTGTCTTCCGACGGAAGCCGGCTCACCAGGGCCGCGAGGCGCTCGATGTGGGCGAACTGGATCTGATCCGGCCCGAGGCGGAAGACCCGCCAACCGGCCAGACCCGCCTCCAGATACTTTTGACTCCCGGCCCGCCTCACGGGCCGCAAGCCCTCCGGGTTCCGCTGCGCGGAATCCATCTCGCCTCCCGCCAGTCGGCTCGGTTCCAGATCCGCGTTGAACCCGGCGGCCCGGTTGTGGCGTCCGTTCACCCAGATTCCGCCTTCCACCTCGATGAGGCAACGCGTCCGCAAATGGGCAAAATCGGCCCTCCAACGCCGCTTGGGATCAAAGCGGCATTCCCTCTCCAGCTCCGGCCCGTCGGCCAGCCTCCAGAGCTTCAGGAAGCGATCCTCCAGTCGCAATGGCGGCTCGGCAGCGGAGACGGGGCATGAACCGCGCATCGTGTCAATCACCCGGTGAGATCTCAAGAAGTGGTCGTGGAGCAAGGATAAGGATCGAGCCTTGGGGCTCGCTTCCGACGGAAAGTATCCTTGCCCATGCTCTTCGACGGACCGAATGTTCGAGTTCGACCCCATGAGCGGTATCGATTCCCATCAGACTGCCCGAGATCCGGCACCGGCAACCGGCCCCGTGAAGAATGAATTCCCCGATTCAGAATCCTGACCCCATTCTCCCAACGCATTGCATGCCGCCGCCAGAAAAACATTGGAAAACCGTGGCTCGCTCCCAGTTCCCCTGGGAGCAGGAGGCGCTGGACTTCATCTACGAGCGGTTTCCGGCGCAGGACAACTACCGGGCCTGGGCGAATTTCGAGTTTGTGGCCGACGATGGATCGATCAACGAGGTCGATCTGCTGGTCGCCTGTCCCCAGGGCGTGTTCCTCG
>CAYMMC010000398.1:0-3690 GCA_964391125.1 uncultured Akkermansia sp. | reverse complement strand
ATCATCGTAAGCAGGGCGTAGGAGGCGATGTTGAAGGGCACCCCGAGGAAGAGGTCGGCGCTGCGCTGGTAGAGCTGGCAGCTCAGCTCCCGCGAATCCGGATCGACGTAGAATTGAAAGAGGGCGTGGCAGGGCGGCAGGGCCATGCCGTCGACGTCCGCCGGATTCCACGCGCTGACGATGTGGCGCCGGCTCGTCGGATCGGTGCGCAGGGAATGCACCACCTTCGCGATCTGGTCGACGCTTTCCCCCGAGGGCGTCGCCCAGGAGCGCCACTGCTTGCCGTAGACCGGGCCCAGGTTGCCCTCGGCGTCGGCCCATTCGTCCCAGATGGTGACCCCGTGCCCCTTCAGGTAGGCGATGTTGGTGTCGCCGCGGAGGAACCAGAGCAGTTCGTGGATGATGGAGCGCAGATGCAGCTTCTTGGTGGTGAGGCAGGGGAAGCTCTCCCGCAGGTCGAAGCGGGCCTGCGCCCCGAAGACGCCGATGGTGCCGACGCCGGTGCGGTCGTCGCGTTCGCGGCCCTCTTCGAGGACGAGGCGGAGGAGGTCGAGGTAGCTTTTCATGCGTGGAGATAGGGCGAGGGTCCGGCCGCGGCGGCTTCTTCGAGGCGCTCCACGATCCCGGCGGCCGAATCCGAGACGATCAGGTTCGCGGCGTTTTCCGCGCTGATGAAGCCGCCCTCGACCTGGGTCCGGTGGCAGAAGGCGATCAGCTCGTCGTAGTAGCCTGCCACGTTGAGCAGTCCGCTGGGCTTGCGGTGGAGGTCGAGACGGGTCCAAGTCAGCATCTCAAAGAGTTCGTCCAGCGTGCCGATCCCGCCGGGCAGGGTGAGGAAGCCGTCGCTGAGCTCGGCCATGCGCTGCTTGCGGGCCAGCATGTCGGGCACGATTTCCAGCTGCGTCACGCCGCGGTGCCCCAGCTCCAGGCTCATCAGGAAATCCGGGATGACCCCGACCACCTCGCCCCCGGCTTCGAGGCAGGCGTCGGCCAGGGCGCCCATGAGGCCGAGGCTGCCGCCGCCGTAGACCAGGCGGATGCCGCGTTCGCCGAGATGGCGGCCCATTTCCCGCGCCGCCTCCTCGAAGGCGGGATGGCTGCCGCCGCGGGAGCCGCAAAACACACAGAGGCTGCGGAGGGGGATGGACATGAAAGGAAGGGCCTGCAACTAGCCACTGGCTGCGGAAATCGCCACTTGAAAGCTCGCGAAAACCGGCCCGCGCGACCGAGGCCGATTCTTTGCTGTCCCTCGTCCCGCAAACGGCTACAATGCCCGCATGGAGACAGCAACGCCCTTTTCCCGCCGGTCCTTCGTCACGAAATCCACCGCCACCGTGGCCGCCGTCGCCGCCGCCATGCACGAGCGCTTCGCCCTCGCCGAGGAGGCCGCCGCCAAGGCCGGAGTCTCCGGGAAGATCAACCATTCCGCCTGCAAGTGGTGCTACCGGGACATCTCCCTCGACGATCTCTGCACCGCAGGGAAGGAGTTCGGCCTCGGGGCCATCGACCTGCTCGGGCCGGACGATTTCCCCACTCTGAAGAAGCACGGGATGCATTGCCCCATGGTCTCCAATCCCGTCGCCGAAGTCGAGATCGGCGGGGAGAAGCGCAAGATCGGCACCATCCCCCACGCCTTCAACCGGACCGAGCACCACGACGTGCTCGTCGAGATCTACGAGCCGCTCATCGCGGCGAGCGCGGCGGCGGGATTCACCAACGTGATCTGCTTCTCCGGCAACCGCGACGGCCTCGACGACGAGCAGGGGCTGGAGAACTGCGCCATCGGGCTGAAGCGCCTCCTGCCCGCCTGCGAGAAGCACGGCGTCACCCTGACGATGGAGCTGCTCAACTCCAAGACGAACCACCGGGACTACATGTGCGACCTCTCCTCCTGGGGCGCCGCCCTCTGCGACGAGGTGGGATCCGAACATTTCAAGCTGCTCTACGACATCTACCACATGCAGATCATGGAGGGCGACATCGTCGCCACGATCCGGGAGCGCCACCGCTACTTCAGCCACTACCACACCGGCGGCGTGCCCGGCCGCGGCGAGATCGACGAGACGCAGGAGCTCTACTACCCCGCCATCATGCGGGCCATCGTCGAGACCGGCTACGCCGCTTGGGTCGCCCAGGAGTTCATCCCCAAGCGCGAGGACAAGATCGCCTCGCTGCGGCAGGCGGTGGAGATCTGCACGGTGTGAGCGCCCCGCCTCAGGGCAGCTTCCACTCCGCACGGTATCTCGCGTATTCCGCCTCGGGCAGGAGGACGTAGACCGGCCGGCGCTCGGGCACGATGGTGGCGATGAGGCGCTTCAGGTTCTCCTCGGCCATGGTCGTGCAGCCGAAGGTGGTGGCGTTGCCGCCGTTCCGCCAGATGTGGAAGAAGATCGACGAGCCCGCCCCCGGCTGGATGTGGGGATAGGCGTTGTGGGCGATGAAGAGCTTCAGGGAATGGGCGTGGTCGCCCTGCTTCATCTGGGCCTTCTTCTCCGCGGGCGTGCGGGGTTCGCGGTCGATGCGCAGGTATTGGTTGTAGTGGGGGGAATCGGGATCTTCGAACCAGAGGTCGCGCGAGGTCACTTGGACGTAGCTCAGCGAAGGGGCCTTCTGGATGGAGGGCGCGTAGCCCCAGGCGCCGCCGAGATCGAAGACTCCGGCGGGAGCGCGCCGGTCGCCCTCCCTCTTCGTCGCGGCCCCCGCGGGCACGGGATGCAGCCCGCGCCCCCAGACGAGGCCGTTCTTGCCGAGGCGGCCGTTCCATTGGAATCCGGTGGCTTGCCAAGGGCCGCCGGGCTGGCGTTCGTAAACGCTCAACTTCACGTGGGAGGCATCCCAATGCGGCGCGATCCCGACAATGAGCTGGGTCGACTGCGGAGGCAACTCGAAGGCCTGGACCACCGAACCGAGGAGGAACGCGAGAAGAAGGACGAGGAGGCGCTGCATGGGGGGAAGATACTTAATGAAAGCTAGATTTTCCAGAGCGGAATTCCGGAGGCTGAGCCGATACGGCTGGCAGGCGTCAACCGATCGGCCCCGTGGTCGCGGTCGTCCCGATTCCGCAAGCAAAGCGTCCTCGCGTCGCCACCGTTCGGCATGGGGACACCGTCTTCCATTGGCCGAGGGAGGCCGATCCAAGGAAATGGAACGGTTTCCGCCTCGCCGGGGGAGAACCTCTCGGCCAGCCTAGCACGGAGGAGTTGCCCAAGGGGATGGCTGATGCGCGAGTGCGCGAGGCAGGGCAGAGCGCCATTCCTCAAAATCCGAACTCCATCTGGTCCGGTCCCGCCTCGTCGCGGACGGGCGCGTCCTTGGGCGCCGCCTTCGGTTTCTTCCCTTTCCTCGCGGCGGACTTCCTGGCGGGGCGGCGGGCGGATCGCCGGCGGAATCCTTCGAGGCGGAGCTCCAGGATTTGCTTCCAGTCTCTCAGATCGCGGAGCTCCTCGAGGATTTCGGAGCGGATGGACCGCTCCAGGTCCTTGGGCGGCTTCTCCTCCTTTCGGCCCCACATGGGGTGGGTCTCCAGCTCCCGCCGCAGCGCTTTCAACTCGGCGAAATCGAGGCGCAACTGCCCTTGCAGCGTCTTCAGTCCCGCTTCGTCGCCCTCGACGAAGGCTTCGCCCCGGAGCAGCCTCCATTCGGTCTCGACCCGCTCGATGGCCGCGAGGTCGAGGGCGGCCTTGGCCTGGC
>CAYMMC010000397.1:0-3692 GCA_964391125.1 uncultured Akkermansia sp. | reverse complement strand
GGTGGCCGGGGTCCTCGACCTTGAAGGACCAGGTTCCCCCCGCGGTCCAGGGATGGCCGTTGAAGACGCCGCCGATCAGGGCGACGCCCTCCGGCCATTCCTTGAAGTTGTCGGCGGCGGCATGGAGGCCGACGATCCCCTTCCCTCCCTGGATGAAGCCGAGGATGGCGGCGCGCTGGGCCTCGTCGGGGATCAGGTCGGTGGTGTTGTTGAAGACGAGCGCGTCGTATTGGGCGAGGTTCTCCTTCGTGAAGACGCCGTATTGGTCGGCGAAGTCGGCGGTGAAGGCGCCGGTGCTCTCACCGGTTTTCTTGAGGGCGTGGTTGGCGAAGGGAATGGAGGTGTGGATGAAGCCTTCGCAGCGGTAGAAAACGAGGATTTTCCGCGAGGCTTTCGGCGTGGCGGTGGCGGCAGGGAGGTTCGCCTCGATCTGGGCTTTGTGCTCGTCGCTGGGGGTGCTGCCGAAGCGCGCCGCCGCCCTCTCCTCCCAGGTCTTGGGTTTCTCGGGAGCGGGGTTCTGGCCCTGGGCCACGAGGAGGCAGACGGAGGCGAGAGCGCCGAGGGCGGCGAGGAGCGTGCGTGTTTTCATGCGGGATGGTCTGGGCGGGCAAGTGTAAGGGCTGTCCGCCGCCGAGGACAAGACCAAAGGCCCATTTTCGCGCTCCGAAAAGCGACTTTTCCGCGCCGCTCCCGTCCCGCCGGAGGGACGGATCCCTCAAAGCTGGAGATAGAGGCCCGCCGCGACCGCCAGCAGGGCCAGGCCGATCCAGTCGCGCTCCGAGAAGCGGTCCTTGCCCATGCGCCTCCTGACGAACTCCAGCAGCCAGCCCGTCGGGCAGCCGAACTTGCAGTAGACCATCGGATAGTAGAGCGAGAGCGCCAGCCCCGCCAGGGCCACCGCGACGGTCGCGGCGCCCGCCGACTTCAGCAGGTAGGCGTCGAAGGGCTCGATCCCGGCGAGATCGAAGTCCAGCCCCAGAAAGGAGACCCCCAGCACCACGCCCAGCAGCATCGGCGGCACCCAGCGGGCGATCCACTTCCCGTCCTCCGGCAGGGGGCGCTTCCACCGGGCCGGCAGCGCCTTCATCGTCCAGCGCTGGAGGTTTCCGTGGGGGCAGAGGAACTGGCAGTAGACCGGCTGACCCGTGGACCAGGGCACGAGGAAGGCCGCCGCGACGAAGAGGACGAGCCCCGGCGTCGCCTCCCAGGGCACCCGGCTTTCCGCCCAGCCCACCAGGAGCGACTGGGCCACGAGGTCGCCCAGCCACAGGCCCAGTCCCGCGATCGTCGCCACGGAGTGGAGCCAGCGCCACCGCTGGAAGCGCTTCGCCTTCCAGAAGGCGAAGAGGATCCCGAGTCCGAGAAAGCCGAGAAGCACCCCGTCGCGCCAGCCGAAGGAGATCCGTCGTTCCGCCGCCGCCCCGCCCTCGGCGGCGGCGAGGCGGTGGCTGAGGCTCTTGGCGACCGCCTCGCTGGTGCGGGTCGCGCCGGAGACGCCGTAGATCCCGGCGGCGGAGAGGTCGGCGATGGCGGCGATCTCGTCCCAGGAGCGACCGTTCCACCGCTCCATGAAGAGATAGTCCATCCGCACGTCCTCGACATGGCTCGGCGTGTCGTAGCTGTGGCGGATCGCCACGCCGACGGCGCGGTCCTCCGCGTCGAAGACGGCGAGGACGTCGGAAGGGCCGGAGTAGCCGGTGATCGTCCGCGAATGCGGCATCGTGCGCAGCGCGTAGCCGATCCTGTCGCCGGAGGCGTCCAGCACCTCCAGCCCCGCCCGCGGCCCCGGATCGACGCGCAGCCTGTGGGCCTCCTCCAGGAAGACCCGCACCTCCGCCACCGTGATCGGCCAGTCGCCTTGGACGCGGATCCTCTCGTGATGCGCCCGCACCAGCCAGGCGATGGCGACGAGGACGGCGAGGCGGTAGATCTGGAGGAGGGCTTTGATGGGCTCTGGCGCGGCGGAGGTTCGGATCCGGACGCCCCTTCCCGCGCGGGCCGGACGGCTTCTCCGTCCTCCGGGAATGGGACCGCCGCCATCTTAACCCCACTTCGCGGGATGGAAAGGACCGCCGCGACCTTCGTCGGCTTGCCCGAACGCGCCACCTCCCCAACG
This sequence comes from uncultured Akkermansia sp., assembly GCA_964391125.1. Lineage (GTDB taxonomy): Bacteria > Verrucomicrobiota > Verrucomicrobiia > Verrucomicrobiales > DEV007 > Arctic95D-9. The sequence continues at coordinate 1,576 of CAYMMC010000397.1, read as the reverse complement.
CGGAGCCCATGCGGCATGGGTATGCGCGACGAGCATTGCGTTGGGCTAATTTCTGTCCAGAGCCCGCCTCAGCACCTCTCCTCCGTTCCCGCCGCGGCGGGAGGGCTCGATCTGGGTGCCCTCGTGCCATTCGTTGAAGCTGGTCAGCGCGACCATGGGGCGTCGCGGGTCGAGCCGCTCCTTCGCCATGCCCAGGAACGCCTCCAGGAAGGACTCCGGCCCCGCCCCCGGGCGGATCTCGCGGGGAATGGGGTAGTGCCTTCCGCCGCTGTCGAATCCGGGCAGCACGCCGGGAATGAAGCCGGTCCCCACGGCGGCGGCGGCGCGGCGGTAGTTCGCGTAGACATCGCCGCAGTCCCTCACGAAGGCGGTCCAGTCCCGCGTCCCGGCGTAGGGCAAGGGGCCGTGCATGTTGTAGGCGGTGACCGCGTCGTAGAGGGCGAGCCGCTGCGGGTCGGGCTCGCCCCAGTAGACTTCGTCGCCGACGAGATGCAGTTCGTGCCCCCGCGCCTCCACGACGGCGCGGGCGCGCATCAGGGCGCGCTCGAAGTCGCCGGCGAAGGCGCGGCTGAGGTAGAGATAGACCACGGGCCGCCCCCCGATCCGCTGGCAGGCGGGATGGGAGAGATAGTGATCGGCGATGAAGCGGAAATGCGAGACGAAGGCCTCGCCCGTGGCGGCGTCGAATTCGATGCCCTTCTCGGGATCGAGACCGAGGAGCCCCTCCGCCTCGTAGAGCAGGCAGAAGGTGGGCGCGTCCTCCGCTTCCGCCTCCAGCGCGGGCAGGATGTGCCCGCGCAAGGTCCGGTCCTCCCAGGAGTCGGGCCCCCACCAGGAGCAGATCCAGTTGTCGATGCCGAACTCGCGCGACCATTCGAGATGGCGGCGCAGCGTGTCCGCGTCGCGGGAGGAATACTCGCCGAGGGCCGGCTCCCCTCCGCCGCCTCGTCCGGGGTAGCCTTCGTTCCAGTGGCGGCCGTCGCCGCCATACCAGGGATAGTAGTAGGCGGAGAGGTGAACCCTCTCGCCCGCCTCCGCTTCGGCGAGGCAGGCGAGGGCGAGCAGGGCCGCGAGCGCCTTCATCCCTTGGAGAGAGGGGCGGGGCCGATCCGGCGCAGTCCGGCCTGCGGATGGCGCTCGTGCCTCTCTTCCAGCACGGAGGCGGGAGTGCTTTCCGCGACGCGGGCGAGCAGGCTGCGGGTCTCCGCAAGGTAGCGGGCGGTGGAGAATCGTTCGGCGTTGCGCCGGATGCGGCGGGCGTCCCATCCGCGCCCCTCCAGCTCGCGCACGGCGGCGGCGAGCGACTCGGGATCGGGACGGTCGAAGAACACGCCGGTTTCGCCCTCGACCACGGTTTCGAGGGCGCCCCCGTCGCGATAGGCGACCACGGGCTTGCCGCAGGCCTGGGCCTCCACCGGGACGATGCCGAAATCCTCGCTGCCGGGGAAGACATAGGCGCGGCAGGTCGCCATCAGTTCGACGACGGTCTCGTCGGAGGCCCGTCCGAGGAACTCGACGCTGGGTCCGGCCATGGCCTCGAGCCTGGCGCGGTCGGGCCCGTCGCCGACGATCACGA
>CAYMMC010000396.1:0-3693 GCA_964391125.1 uncultured Akkermansia sp. | reverse complement strand
CCTCGGTGTAGAACTTGAGGGCGAAGCCGCGGATGTCGCGTTCGGCGTCGGCGGCTCCGCGCTCTCCGGCCACCGTCGAGAAGCGCACGAACATGTCGGTCTTCTTGCCGATCTCCGAGAATAGCCTGGCCCGGGTGTATTTGGTGATGTCGTGGGTCACGGTGAAGGTGCCGTAGGCGCCGGAGCCCTTGGCGTGCATGCGGCGCTCGGGAATCACCTCGCGGTCGAAATGGGCCAGCTTTTCCAGAAACCAGACGTCCTGCAGGAGCATCGGTCCGCGCTTCCCGGCCGTCACGACATCCTGGTTGCTGACGACAGGGCAACCCGCCGCAGTGGTGAGTTTCTTCTTTTCTTCGCTCATGAATCTTCTTCGAGTTGGGGGTTCGGGGATCTCCGCGCCGGGGGCGCGGCCCTGGCCGCTCCGTTTCCGGCCACCGTTCCGGATCGCCGGCGACGGAGCGCGCCAAGCCGCGACCATCTTATCGGATTCGCAACATGGCTCAATCTTATTCATGCAGGATCCCGCGTCTCCCGCCGCGATCGATTCTCCCGTTGGCGATCGGATGCCGGCATCGGGCCGCGATCCGTTCGATGTCGCGCTCGACGCCGTTTGCGAAGGGCGCCGACCGCATCGCGCGGTGGACGACGGGCCGCTTGAAGTGCCCGGGGGCGAAATGGATCTTGGCCGACTCCTCCCAGCGGATGAGGCGGCGCCCGGCCCGGGCAGGTCGATAACCGCAACGGCTTCGAAGCCCTCGAGGGGGAGCCGGAGCGGCTCGGGGTCGAACGCCCCCCCCCTCGCCCGGCGAGTCCGCGCTTGCCATTCCGGGCAAATCGCGCTTCAAGTAGCGGACACGTCGGCGGAACATCCTCCGGACTTGTCCCAATCCCAACCCAATCGTCTCCCTGCATGAAAACCACCATCCTGCTCTCCCTCCTCTGCGCTCCCCTCCTGTTCTTCTCGGTCTCCTGCGAGAAGAAGGGTCCGGCCGAGGACGTCGGCGAAAAGATCGACGACGCCGTCAAGGCGGTCGAGGACGCCGTCGATCCCAAGGGCCCGGCCGAGAAGGTCGGAGAAGCCCTCGACGACGCGGGCAAGAAGATCGGCGACGCCATCGACAAGGCCGTCGACAACTGAGCGCCCGGTGTCCCCGATTTGCTGAACCGCGCCATGGCGGGAGGACCTCCCTCCGCCACGGCGTCGGCGCGGCCTGCGGAGGCTTGCGGGGGAAACGCGATGCGGCTATCCTCCCCCCCGATCATGAAGCTCCGCCCCCGCCTGCTCGCCGCCCTCTCCATCCCGCTCCTCGCGGTGCCCCCGGTCGCCGCGCAGCAGGGGCGGGAGAAGCCGAACGTCCTCTTCATCCTCGCCGACGACTTGGGCTATCGGGACGTCGGCTTCAACCATCCGGAGAGCTTCTACGAGACGCCGAACCTGGACGATCTCGCCGCCGGCGGGATGATCTTCACCGACTTCTACGCCGCCTCGCCGGTCTGCTCGCCGACGCGCGCGAGCATCCTCACCGGCAAGCACCCGGCCCGCCTCGGCACCACGAACTACTTCACCGGACGCCGCGCCGGGACCTTCGACGCCGCCGACTTCGCCAACGAGCTGCCCGCAGGCGAGTTCACCCTCGCCGAGGCCTTCAAGGAGGGCGGCTACCGCACCGCCCACGTCGGCAAGTGGCACCTCGGCGGGGCGGGCGCGCTGCCGACGGACCAGGGATTCGACCTGAACCGAGGAGGCGGCGCCAACGGACATCCCCGCAGCCACTTCGCACCCTACAAGAACGTGGAGAACCTCGCCCCGGGGCCCGAGGGGGAATCCCTCGCCTCGAGGCTCGCCGAGGAGTCGGTCGCCTTCATCGACGAGGCCTCGAAGGCGGGCGAGCCCTTCTTCCTCCATCTCTCCTTCTACGCCGTCCACACGCCCTTGCAGGCGCCGCAGGAGCTGATCGACAAATACCGGAAGAAGGCCGCCGACCTCGGCCTGACCGACGAGGAGGGCAGCTTCGACGTCGGGCGCGAGCGCCAGGTCTGGCCGGACACGGAGGATCTCCGGAAGGTCCGGGTGCGGCAGGACCACGCCGTCTACGCGGCCATGGTCGAGAGCTTCGACGGCGCCGTCGGACGGGTTCTCGCGACGCTCGACGAGCTGAACCTGCGCGACTCCACCGCCGTGGTCTTCACCTCCGACAACGGAGGCCTCTCCACCGACGAGGGCCATCCCACCTCGAACCTCCCCTACCGCGCCGGCAAGGGCTGGATCTACGAGGGCGGCCTGCGCGTGCCGCTGGTGGTCCGCTGGCCCGGCGTGGCGCCGGCCGGGACGGTGTGCAACGTGCCGGCCACGAGCACCGACTTCTACCCCACGCTGCTGGAGGTGGCCGGCCTGCCGGAGCGCCCCGAGCAGCATCTCGACGGGGTCAGCATCGTGCCCCTCCTGCGCAATCCCTTCGCCAAGTTCGAGCGGGGCCCCATCTTCTTCCACTACCCGCACTACTCGAACCAGGGCGGCTTCCCCGCGAGCGCGGTGCGGAGCGGGAACTACAAGCTGATCCAGGATCTCGAGGACGGGGCGCTGGAGCTCTACGAGCTGCCCACCGACCCGCAGGAGCACAACAACCTCGAGCAGCTCGAGGGGGACGTCGCCAAAGAGCTCTCCGACCTGCTCGACGCCTGGCGCAGGGAGACGGGCGCCAAGCCCCTCAGGAAAAGCGCCGCCACCGGGGCCGAGCCGCCCGTCCTGTGGTGAACGGCGCCGCCGGAGCGCCCGCCACGAAGCTCCGCCTCTTCCGCAGCCCCATGCAGATCCTCGCCGACCGTCGCGCCCTCCGCGAATGGCTCGCCGCCCGGCGCGGTGCGCCGCGCGTCCTCGTGCCGACGATGGGTGCGCTGCACCGGGGCCACACCAGCCTCCTCGACCAGGCCCGCGCCGAGGCCGACGCCCGCGGCGGCGACACCGTTGCCACCATCTTCGTCAACCCGACCCAGTTCGGTCCGAACGAGGACTACGCCGCCTATCCGCGTCCGCTCCGGGCCGATCTCGCCCTGTGCCGGGAGCACGGCGCCGACGCCGTCTTCGTCCCGGAGGCCGCCGCCCTCTACGAAGCCGACCGCAGCGTCTCCGTGACCGAAGACCGCCTATCCGCCCGCCTCTGCGGAGCGAGCCGCCCCGGCCACTTCGACGGCGTCTGCACTGTCGTGGCGAAGCTCTTCAACCTGATCCGGCCGGAGTCGGCCGTGTTCGGGGAAAAGGACTACCAGCAGCTCGCCGTGATCCGCCGTCTCGTCCGCGACCTCGATTTTCCCGTCCGCATCCTCGCCGGGGCGACGGTCCGCGAGGACGACGGCCTCGCCCTCAGCTCGCGGAATGCCTACCTGACCGCCGCCCAGCGGGCGCAGGCCCCCGTTCTGCACCGCGCCCTCGCCTCCGTGGCGCGGGACGTGGCCGAGGGCCGCGCCGCGACCCCGGAGGCGGCGCGGCGCCGCTTCGCCGAGACGTTCGCCGAGGCGACCCTGGCGCGGCTCGACTACTTCGAGATCGTCGACGCCGCCACCCTGGAGCCGCTCGAAGCCTTCGGGACGGCCCCGGCCCGGATGCTCGCGGCGGCCTTCTTCGGAACGACGCGCCTCATCGACAACGTCGGCGTGGAAGACGGAGCGATCTCGGCCAACCTTCCCTCTTGAAAT
>CAYMMC010000395.1:0-3694 GCA_964391125.1 uncultured Akkermansia sp. | reverse complement strand
CCTCGCCCAGTTCCGCGAGCTGCAGGCCTTCGCCCAGTTCGGTTCGGACCTCGACGACAAGACCAAGGCGCAGATCGAGCGCGGCCAGCGCATCGTCGAGCTTTTCAAGCAGACCCAGTACGCCCCCTTGGCCGTGGAGGTCCAGGTGGCGATCCTCTGGGCGATGCAGAACGGCCATTTCGACGACGTCTCCGTCGCCAACATCAAGGACTGCCAGGCCAAGCTGCAGGAATACCTCACCACCCGGAAGGAGGCCACCCTGGCGAAGATCCGCGACGAGAAGGCCCTCACCGACGAGATCGTGGCCGAGCTGAAGCAGGCCATCGAGGACTTCAAATCGACTTACAAGGCGTGAGCCTCGGGACGTTTTCCGGAAACTGAAAACCGACCACAGACTGACACACTCCTCCGATGGCCAACCTCCGCGACATCCGCCGACGCATCAAGTCGGTCAAGAACACGGCCCAGATCACCAAGGCCATGCAGTTGGTCGCGGCCTCGAAGATGAAGAAGGCGCAGGACCAGGCGACGTCCGGGCGCCCCTACGCGGATCTGCTGAACAAGGTCATCAACCAGCTCAAGGAGCAGACTTCGGCGGAGGACCATCCCTTGCTGCGCGCCGAGGAGGGCGGTCGCGAGCTCGTCATCCTGGTGACGACCGACAAGGGCCTCTGCGGCCCCCTCAACACCAACCTGCTCCGCCTCTTCACCGAGGAGGTGCCCGCCGGCGCCGACGTCGTCACCATCGGCTCGAAGGGACGCCAGGCCATGGTCCGCCTCAAGCGCAAGATCCTCGCCGACTTCACGGTGAAGGATCCCGTCTCCTTCGCCGAGACGAAGCCCGTCGTCGAGTTCGCGATGGAGCGCTTCCTTTCCGGCGACTACAACCGCGTCCGCGTCGCGTTCACGAACTTCGTCAACACGATGCGCCAGGACCCCTACATCGAGACGCTCCTGCCCATCAGCCCGATCGAGCTCGGCGCCAAGAAGGCCTACCACGGCATGGGAGAGGAGGGGCCCGCCAAGAAGTCCGAGGGACCGGACTACAGCGGCTACCTCTTCGAGCCGAACGCCCGCGGCGTCCTCGACACCGTCGTTCCGCAATACGTCGGCTACGAACTCTACCAGATGATCCTCGAATCGCGCGCCTCCGAGCACAGCGCCCGCATGGTCGCGATGAAGGCGGCGACGGACAACGCCAAGCAGATGATCAAGGATCTCACCCTCGACTACAACAAGCAGCGCCAGGCCGCCATCACCGCCGAGCTGCTCGAGATCACCACCGCGATGCGCGCCCTCGAGTGAGCGCGTCCGCATTCCGCAACCGAACTCTTTAAATCCAGAAACCGCAATCCCTCAACGAGCAGGAAGCCAAACCAAGATGAGCAACGTAGGAACCATCGTCCAGATTATCGGGCCCGTCGTCGACGCCGACTTCTCCAACGCCGGGAAGCTTCCCGAGATCTACAACGCCCTTGAAGTGACCTACGATCTCAACGGCGAAAGCACCAAGCTGGTCCTCGAAGTGCAGCAGCACCTCGGCGACGGCTGGGTCCGCGCGGTCGCGATGTCGACCACCGAGGGCCTCAAGCGCGGCCTCCGGATCACGGACACCGGGCTTCCCATCTCCGTCCCCGTCGGCGAGGGCGTGCTGGGCCGCATCTTCAACGTCACCGGCACTCCCGTGGACGAGCGCGGCCCGGTCAACGCGGTCAAGACCTATCCGATCCACCGCCCCGCCCCCAGCCTCGTCGACCAGGCCACCTCCGCCGAGATCCTCGAGACGGGCATCAAGGTCATCGACCTGATCTGCCCCTTCACCAAGGGCGGCAAGGTGGGTGCCTTCGGCGGCGCCGGCGTCGGCAAGACCGTCGTCATCATGGAGCTGATCAACAACATCGCGAAGGAGCACGGAGGCTACTCCATCTTCGCGGGCGTCGGCGAGCGCACCCGGGAGGGCAACGACCTCTACTGGGAAATGAGCGAGGCCGGCGTCATCAACCAGGAGGATCTCTCCCAGTCCAAGGTGGCCCTCGTCTACGGCCAGATGAACGAGCCCCCCGGCGCCCGTCTCCGCGTCGCGCTCTCCGCCCTCGCCATGGCCGAGTATTTCCGCGACGAGAAGAACCAGGACGTGCTCCTCTTCGTCGACAACGTCTTCCGCTTCTCCCAGGCCGGCTCCGAAGTCTCCGCCCTGCTCGGCCGGACTCCCTCGGCGGTGGGCTACCAGCCGACCCTCGCCTCCGAGATGGCCCAGCTCCAGGAGCGGATCACCTCGACCAAGAAGGGCTCGATCACCTCCTTCCAGGCCGTCTACGTCCCTGCGGACGACTTGACCGACCCGGCCCCGGCGAACACCTTCGCCCACCTCGACTCGACCGTCGTGCTGGAGCGCTCCCTCGCCGAGCTCGGGATCTACCCGGCGGTTGACCCCCTCGCCTCGACCTCGACCGCGCTCGCCCCCGACGTCGTCGGAGAGGAGCACTACGAAGTCGCCCGCGGCGTCCAGAACGTGCTGCAGCGCTACAAGGACCTCCAGGACATCATCGCCATCCTCGGGATGGACGAGCTCAACCCCGAGCAGAAGCATGTCGTCTTCCGCGCCCGCAAGATCCAGAAGTTCCTCAGCCAGCCCTTCAGCGTGGCCCAGGTCTTCACCGGCATCGAGGGCGTCTACGTCCCCGTCGCCGAGACGGTGAAGGGCTTCAAGGAGATCCTCGAGGGCAAGCACGACGACGTCCCCGAGAACAACTTCTACATGAAGGGCGGCATCGATTCCGTCGAGAAGTGAGGGGGAAGTCTCCAGTCTTCAGTTTTCAGCCCCAACCCAACCGGCTCCATGGCGATGCGACTTGAGATCGTGACTCCCGAAAAGCTTGCGTTCTCCGACGAGATCGACAGCGTCGTCGTGCCCGGCGCCGAGGGCGAGATGGGGATCCTCCCGGCGCACGCGCCCATCGTCTCGACCTTGCAGCCGGGCGAGCTCCGCTACCTGAAGAAAGGCGAGGAGAACTCCCTCGCCATCGGCACCGGCATCGTCGAAGTCTCCAACGACCGCGTCTCCGTCCTCACGGACATGGCGCTGGGCGAGGACGAGATCGACGAGTCGGCCGTGGAGAAGGCCATCGAGAGCGCGAAGCAGGCCATGGCCGAGAAAGCGCTGCCCGAGGACGTGGCCGCCGCGCAGCTCGCCCTCCAGAAATCGCTCGCGCAGCTCCACATCAAGCGCCGTCGGCGCAGGCTCTGATTCCGCCTCCGGGAGAGGTTCCGTCTGCATTCGGGGCCCTGCGATGCGCCGGTCCTTGAAAGCGCCCCGCCAGGCGGCGGCGATTTCGCTTGCAAAGGCGAGGTCGATCCAGTAGTTAGGCGATCTTAATCATTCTGGAAGCAATGAAGATTCTCCGCCCGCTTTTGGCGATCGCCATGCTCGCTCCGCTGTTCGCCTTCGTCGGCTGCGTCAGTTCCGGCGGCGGTGCGGGAGGGGGGGGCAGAAGCATCGGCGACACCGCCCGCTATCTCGCCGGTCTGCCGGGCAGCCAGCGCGACGACCTCGCCCTGCCCCGGAGTTCGCCGGAATGGAAGTCGCACGCCGCGCGCATGGACGCGCTCTGGGCGCGGCAGTCCGGGCGGCAGAGCCACGTCCGCAGCTTCCGCAAGGAGATCGGCGGGCTTTCGTCGCCCGGCGTCCTCTTCT
>CAYMMC010000394.1:0-3696 GCA_964391125.1 uncultured Akkermansia sp. | reverse complement strand
CTCGCCCCGCCCGTGGCCCTGAGGGTCACGGTGCTCTCGCATTTTCCCGACGGTTTCGACGGCCAGGATTCGACGGGCGGTCTCTTCTTCGAGCGGCCCCCCGGCGAGCTGCCCCGCATCGGCGACGAGGTCGCGGTCTCGGGCAATGCCACGGGCGGCTTCCACGGTCCCTACGTCGTCATCGACGAGATGAGGAAGGAGGGGGCCAAGGCGCCGCCGAAGCCGCTCCACTTCCGGCCCGACTTCGTCCAGACGGGGCTGGGCGACAACCGCTGGATCGAGGTCGAGGGCCTCATGGTCGACCTGAAGTTCGGCGAGTCGCAGCGCGAGGGCCGCGGCTTGCTCGTCACCGGGCACAGCGACCTGGTCATCCGCTTCCGGAACGCCTACGAGGACTTCGACGTCGAGGGCCTCGCCCGCCTCGTCGGATCGTGGGTGCGGCTGCGGGGCAGCGGCTCGCCCCTGTTCAACGACCAGCGGCAGCGCATCGGCTCGGACATCGTCTGCGCGAAGCACCAGCACGTCTCCGTGATCGAGCGCACCTCGGAATCCGCGCCGGTCCGCCTCGACGAGATCGGACGCTGGGATTCGCGCCGGACGCGGCAGGGGCTCGTCGAGACCAGCGGCACGGTGACGCTGGTGGAGAGCCCCTCCAGCCTGATCGTGCAATCCGGCGCCCACGGCGCGAGGATCGCGACCTTGATGCCGGCGAACGTCTCGGTGGGCGAACCGGTGAGGCTGACCGGCCTGCCCGAGACCCAGGGCTATTTCGTCGGCCTGCGCTACGCCACCGTGATGCCCTCCGAAACGGGCGCCCCCCCCGCCGAACCCGTCCCCGACGACGCCCCGCTGTCGCGGGAGCACGCCTTTCAGCTCGTGACGTTCTCCGGCAGGCTCATCGAGAAGGGGCGCAGCCTCATCAACCTCCAGGTGGACGAGGCCCTCGTGGCGGTCAGCGTGCCCCCCGGTCTCGCCGCGGAGCTGCCGCCCGAGGGCAGCGAGCTGCGCGTCCGGGGGGTGAAGCGGGTCGATGCCGACGAGCGCGGCGAGGTCAGGTCGGTCACCGTCGCCCTGCGTTCCGCCGCCGACGTCGAGGTGCTGGCAGTGCCTTCGTGGTGGACGCCGCGACGCTACTGGACCGCCATCCTCGTCCTCGCCGCCGGCGTCCTTCTGGTCCTCGCCTGGCTGGTCGCCCTGAACCGCCGCGTCCAAAAGCAGACCGCGCTCATCTCCGAGCAGATCGAGTCGAACGCCACTCTCGAGGAGCGCAACCGCATCGCCCGGGAGCTGCACGACACCTTGTCCCAGGGCTTCTCCGGCGTCGGCTACCAGCTCGCCTCGGTCGCGAACCACCTCGCCAGCGACCCGGCGAAGGCCAAGGCGAAGCTCGACGCCGCCCGCGAGATGGTCGAGCACAGCCTCGTCGAGGCCCGCGACTCGCTCATCGGGCTGCGCGTCCCCACGGGGGCGGAGTCCCTCGACTTTCCCGAGGCCACCCTGGCCGCCGCCAAGGCTCGCTGCGAGGAGGCCGACGTCGCCTTCGAAGCCGAGCGCAGCGGTTGGGACGGCAGTTGCGAGCTGCCTGCGGAGACCGCCTTCGCCTGCCACCGCATCGTGCTGGAGGCCGTCGCCAACGCCCTTCGCCACAGCGGGGCGAAGCGGCTCAAGATCTCCCTGGCCGCCGATGCGGACGGGGCGCGCGTCGTCGTCGCCGACGACGGCGCCGGCTTCGCCGCTTCCGCCAAGCCTCCCGACGGCCACTACGGCATCCAGGGGATGCGCGAGCGGGCCCAGCGTCTCGGCGGCGAGCTGGCGATCCATTCCGCCCCGTCCCGGGGCACCTCCGTGGAGCTTTCCCTGAACCTGACATGAGCCGAACCGCCCCCCCACTATCCGTCCTCCTCGTCGACGACCACCTCATCGTCCGCCGCGGGCTCGCCAGCCTCATCGGCGACGAGCCCGACCTCGCCGTCGTGGCCGAAGCCGGCGGCGGGGAGGAGGCCATCGCCCTCGCCGCGCAGCACCGCCCCGACGTCGTCGTCCTCGACCTGCGTCTCCGCGACATGAGCGGCATCGAGGTCGCCGAGGCCCTGCGCGGCCACAAGATCCTGATGCTCTCCAGCTACATGCAGGAGGAGGACGTGCGGCGCGTCTTCGACGCCGGCATCCGGGGCTATCTCTCGAAGGACAAGGACAGCGGCGAGCTGCTCAAGGCGATCCGCGCCGTGGGAAGGGGCGAGCGCTACCTGCCGCCGGAGATCTCCCTCCTCCTCGCGAAGAGCGAGCACAGCAGCCACCTCACCGGGCGCGAGCTGGAAATCCTCAAGCTCGTCGCCGGGGGGCGCGCCAACAAGCAGATTGGCGAGGAGCTCTCCCTCTCCGAGAACACCGTGAAGAACCACGTGAAGTCCATTCTCGCCAAGCTGAACGCCAAGGACCGCACCCACGCCGTGACCGAGGCGCTGAAGCGCGGCCTGTTCCACCTCGGCCGGGGCTGAGGGCGGCATCGCGCCGGGGCCGTCCCGCGCTTTTTCTTCCATCGGATTGCGAAACGCCCTATTTGTGTTTAGTTCCGATTTTTTCCCTTGGCCCACTCCGCCAGCGAGTCCGACAGAATGAAGTACGCGATCTTCGGAGACATCCACGCCAACCTCGAGGGCTTCAAGGCGGTTCTCGAGCACGCGGAGAAGCAGGGGTGTACGGACTACGTCTGCGTCGGCGACATCGTCGGCTACGGCGCCAATCCGAAGGAATGCCTCGCCATCGTGCGTGAGATGGGCTGTCCCGTGGTCAAGGGCAACCACGACGAGGAGGCCGTCCAGGAGACTTCCTTGGAAGGCCTCAACCCCCTGGCCCGGCAGGCGATGGAGTGGACCCGGGCCCAGCTCGATCCCGAGGAGCGGGCCTTCCTCAAGGGCCTCAAGCTGGTGCGGCAGGTGCGCGACTTCACCATCGTCCACGCCACCCTCGACACGCCGGGGAGCTGGACCTACGTGACCAACAAGTTCGACGCGATGGCGAGCTTCAGCTACCAGTTCACCCAGCTCTGCTTCTACGGGCACACCCACACGCCCCGCATCTACGTGCGCGCCGACACCGTCGAGCCGCTCGAGGCCATGTCGACCAAGCTGGAGATGGGGCGGAAGTACTTCGTCAACGTCGGCAGCGCGGGCCAGCCCCGCGACGGCGACTGGCGCGCCTCCTACGCCACCTACGACGTGTCGAGCCAGGAGGTCGTGATCCACCGCATCGAATACGACGTCGAGAAGGCGCAGGACAAGATCCTCGAGGCCGGGCTGCCCGAGATGCTGGCGCTCCGGCTCTCGCTCGGCAAATGACGAACGCAGCCTCCTTCCGGTGAACCTCTCCGCCTGCGAGCGCATCCTCATCGTCAAGCCGAGTTCGCTGGGCGACATCGTGCATGCCTTGCCGGCGGCCGAGGCGATCCACCGCGCCGCGCCGCAGGCGAAGATCGACTGGCTCGCCAACACCGAGTGGAGCCCGCTCCTCGAAGGCGCTCCCTTCCTCGACCGCGTCGTCGCCTTCCCGCGGCGCGAGCTGCGCGGCGTCGGAGGGCTGCTCCGCGGCCGCGCCTGGGCCGACCGCGAGCTGCGCCCCGCCGGCTACGACTTCGCCGTCGATTTCCAGGGGCTCCTCCGCAGCGCCTACCTCGCCCGCCGCGGCGCGGCGGAGGTC
>CAYMMC010000393.1:0-3701 GCA_964391125.1 uncultured Akkermansia sp. | reverse complement strand
CTCGCCCGCCTCCTTTGGGACCCCACCCGAAAGGCGGACGAAATCCTCGACGACTACTGCCGCTCCGGCTTCGGCCCCGCCGCCGATGCGGTGAAGGCCTTTTTCCTCCGCATCGAAGCCATCACCAACGAGGTCGTCGCCCGGCGTATCGCCTTTCTGCGTTCGGGCATCCAATTCGCGGAGATCCAGGCGCGCACCCACGCCTTCGCCGCCGCCGCGAAGGAGCGCAAGCCGGACGAGGCGGCGAGGGAACGATTCCGCGCCGACATGGAATCCAAGTTCCAACTCATGCGCACGCTTTACCGCGCCGAACCCCTGGCCTTGAGCATGCCACAGATCGCCTGGGGCAGCGAGGGAGCGTTCCGCAAGTTCGGCTGGAACGGCGCCAAGTCCCTGCCCACCGACCGCTGGGATGCCGACGAGGAGGGGCGCGTCGTTCCGCCGCCGGACGCGTCGCCCGAGCCGTGAACTGTGGACGATCCCGACCGGAGAGTCCTGACCGCGTCGGGCATTTTTCGGAGCGATGCTCCTTCCGGAAAAATCCCCGCCAAAGCGACCTGGCCGAGCGCCATTCCCGCTAATCCCTCGACGCCGGCACCAGCTTCAGCTCCAGCTCCTCGCCGCCGCGCTGCACCGTGATCGTCGTCTCCTCGCCCACCTTCAGGTCGGCCATGGCGTCGGTGTAGTCGTAGATGTTCAGGATCTCGCGGTCGCCCAGGCCGACGATGACGTCGCCGCCCTTCACTCCGGCCTCGCCGGCGGGCCCCTTCTCGGCGACGCCGCTTAGCTTCACGCCCTTGATGTCGCCCTGGCTGTAGTCGGGGATGGTGCCGAGGTAGACGCGGAAGCCGCGCCCGCCCTGGTTCTTCGGCGGGTCGACCTTCAGGTATTTCGGCGCCTCGGCGTCGATGGCAAGCCCCCGGGCGATTAGCCCCATCAGCCTCGCGATCTTGGTCGCGCCCTCGTAGTTGATCTTGTCGGGCGTGTCGCGGGGGCTGTGGTAGTCCTCGTGCGCCCCGGTGAAGGCGCTCAGGATGGGCACCTGCCGCAGGTAGAAGGGCGTCGCGTCGGTGGGCAGGTAGGTGTCGCTCTGGAGCGTGATGGGCAGGCCGATGGGCGCGTTGCGGCTCTCGATGGCGGCCTTCCAGTAGTCGCTCGACCCGGTCCCTTGCAGGACGAGCTTGTCCTTGAGCCGACCGACCATGTCGAGGTTCAGGTAGGACGAGACCAGCAGGCCGAGCGGCGCGTTCTCGTCGCCCAGCGCTTGCTCCGCCAGCGTCCTGACAAAGTGCGAAGATCCCAGCAGGCCGATCTCCTCGCCCGACCAGGCCGCGAAGACGACGTCGCGCTTCAGGTCGAGCTTCCCTTGCTTCCGCTGGTCGGCGAGGTATTCCGCGATCTCGAGCATGCCCGCCACGCCCGAAGCGTTGTCGTCGGCCCCGCGGTGGATCTGCCCGCGCTCCTCCTCCCTCGCCAGCGAGCCCGGGCCCGCTTCGGCCCCGAGGTGGTCGATGTGCGCCCCGACCATCGTCGCCGGATTCGGATGCGGCCCGGTCTGGCCGGCGGACAGGACCCCGATCACGTTCCGCCCCGTGCGCGTCTCCTGGACCACTTCGACGGTCGCGCTCAGCGTCGTCTCCGGAATGGCGAAGCCCTCCACCATCTCGCCGCCGTCGAGCGACTTCTGGACCTCGGCGAGATCCTTGCCCGCCTTCGCGACGAGCCGCTGCGCCAAGTCCCTCGAAATGCTGATGGCGGGAATGCCCGAGTCGGCGTTCGAGGCGTCGAACTCCATCGGCACCAGCTCCTCCTTCACCTCGGTGTTCGGTCCCGTCACGAAGAGGATCCCGGCGGCGAACTTCCGCCGCGCCAGGGTCGCCTTGTGCCGGAGGCGCGAGTAGCGCTGCATCTCCTGGCGCTGCTCCTTCGGCACGTCCTCGGGGACGTAGCGCAGCACCATCACCCACTTGCCCTTCACGTCGAGGTGGAAGTAGCTGGAGTAGGACTCGCCGCCCTGCTCGTCCGGCACCTCCAGGCCGTAGCCGGCGAAGACGATGCCCGCGTCCTCCAGCGTGCCGTTCTTGGAGAAGGAGATGGGTCGCCAGTCCTTCTCCACCTCCGGCCTCAGCGTCTCGTCGCCGAGGGAGAGCGACATCGCGTTGTCCTCGCCCACCGCGACCCCGGCGGTGAACTCGAAGGGTTGGAAGTAGGTGCCGTCGTCCCCGCCCGGCTCGAGGCCCCATTTCTTGAAATGCGCCGCGACGTGCGCCGTCGCCGCGATCTCGCCCGGCGTGCCGGTGAGGCGTCCGCCCAGCTCGGGCGAGGCGAGGTATTCGAGATGGGCGCGCAGGTCGTCCTCGTTGATCTCGGGCCTCGTCTCCAGCAGCGCGGCCGGCGCCTCCGCGACGGCCTTGTCGGGAGCGGCCGGCTCCGTCGTCGCGGCGCCGCTCTGATCCAGCATGGCGAGGGCCGCCTCGTGGTCCCACGAGGCGAGGAAGATCTGCGACTGTTTCGAGGAGGTGCGGTTGCTCGTCCACGAGAGGGTCTTTCCATCCGGGGAGAAGACCGGCAGCCCGTCGAAGCCGGCCGTGTGCGTCACCCGCACGGGCTCCTTCTCGCCCTTCGCATCGACCAGGTAGAGCTCGAAGTTGTCGAAGCCGTGCTTGTTCGTCGCGAAGACCAGATAGTCGCCGCTCGGATGGAAGAAGGGCGCCCAGGACATGACTCCCATCTTCGTGAGCTGGCGCTCCTTCCGCTCCGCCAGGTCCATCGCGTAGATCTCCGCGACGAGCCCCTTGCGGTCGAAGCGGCGCCAGCAGATCTCCTTTCCGTCCGCGCTGAAGAAAGGCCCACCGTCGTAGCCGTCGGCGTGGGTGAGCCGCTCGACGTTCGACCCGTCCGCGTCGGCGAGGTAGATCTCCATGGGGAACTTCTTGTCGAGCTTGAAGAACTTCTGGTCCTCCTCGCTCATCGATCCGTCGTAGGCCTGGCGGTTCGAGGCGAAGACGATCTTGGATCCATCCGGCGAGTAGGCCCCTTCCGCGTCGTAGCCCTTGGCGTTCGTCAGATTGCGGTATTCGCCCGACCCGATCGCCGTCTCGTAGATCTCGTATTCGGCATCGTAGTCCCAGGAGTATTTCCGCGCCTGGCCCGACTCGCGCTCGGCGTATTCCGCTTGCTGCTGGGCCTGCGTCTCGGGGTTCTCGTGGGTCGAGGCGAACATCACCCGCTTCCCGTCCGGGTGGATCCAGGCGCAGGTCGTCTTGCCGTGGCCCGGCGAGATCCGCTCCGTGTCGCCGGTCTCGAGGTCGAGCAGGTAGATCTGGTAGAAGGGGTTCCCCTCCTCCCTCTCGCTCTGGAAGACCATCTTGGTCCCGTCCGCCGAGAAATAGCCCTCGCCCGCGCGCAGGCCGTCGAAGGTGAGCTGGCGAATGCCCGAGAGCAGGGCGGCCTCCGCCTTCGCGGCGGCGGCGGGGTCGGGGATCTCCTCGGCGTCGAGGAGGGTCGCGAAGGCGAGCAGACAGGATGCGGCGGCGGACAGCACTCTCGTGAACCGGAAGGAGGAGCGGGGCGAACTCATGGCGCAAACTTGGATCGGGGCAAGCGCGGGGTCAACGGAGGAGGGATGCGGATGCGCGGTAGACGGTTAGGGGCCAGGAGCTGGAATCCAGGAGTCATACGGTTTAATGGTTTGATTCGGC
>CAYMMC010000392.1:0-3701 GCA_964391125.1 uncultured Akkermansia sp. | reverse complement strand
TCGTCGGCTACCTCGTCCTCGATCTCGCCGCCCGGGGGCGAGACCTGCACGACTACCTGCGCCGGCTCGAGGGCATGCTGATCGCTTTCGCCGGAGAGTTCGGCATCCGGGCGGCGCGGCGGGAAGGCCTCACCGGCGTCTGGGTGGAGGACCGAAAGCTGGCCTCCATCGGGGTGGGCGTCAGAAAATGGGTCTCGATGCACGGGTTCGGGCTGAACGTGTCGAGCGATCTCTCGGGCTACGAGGCCATCGTCCCCTGCGGGCTCTCCGGCGTCGCGATGACCTCCCTTTCCCGTGAATGCGGTCGCGACATCGCGGTCGAGGAAGCGGCGCGCGCCATCGAGCCCCTGGTCCGCGAGGCCTTCTCCTCGCCCGCCGCCGTCTGATCCCGCCGCCTCTGCGTTCCCATGTATCTCGTCGCGGTCAACTTGGACAATCCGAAGGAGATGGCGGTCGCCCAGGCCGTGGCGGGGCGGCCTCTGCGCATCGGGCGGCAGCCGGAGCGCTTCGACGAGGAATCCGCCGACCTGCTCCGCGTGACTTGGGACGACCGGCTCGTCAGCCGCAACCATTGCGAGGCGGTCCGGCAGGACGGGGACGTCCTCGCCCTCCGCCGGCTGCCCGCCCTCACGGGGCGTGGAACGCCGAACCCGCTCTACGCCAACGTGGCGGCGAAGGACCGGGAGCCCCTCGCCGAACCGGTCGAGCTGCGCCTCGGCGAGTCCTTCGTCTTCGGGGCGCGGGGCGCGACGGCGGTCTACTGGCTGAAGTCCCTCCGCGACCTCGACGCCGAGATCGAGCGCCACCACCAGCAGCGGGACCTGGAGAAGGAGGCCTACGAGGACGCCCCCGCCCGGCAGGACTACGACGAGGTCGAGCAGCTCGACGAATACAGCCTCCGTCTCCAACTGAAGCTGCTGCAGCGCGAGCTGCCCCAGCAAGTGCTGAGCGGCTGGACCGACGAGGAGGACCTCTTCACCCGCGCCGCCGTCTTTCTCGAGAACGCCCTGCCCGGGCAGAAGGGCGTCACCGCCGTCTTCATCGCGGTGGAGAGGGGCGAGGAGGGCGTCGAGTTCGAGATCCTCAACCCCGACCCCTTCGCCCGCGCCGACTTCCGGCCCAGCCGCACCCTCGTCAACCGCGTCGACCTGGCCGATCCCAATCCCGCCAACATCCGCATCTGGGCCTCGAAGGAGGACAGCCGGATCTTCTCCGCCGAGAGCCTCGGCGAGCGGATCGACTGGGTCATGATCATCCCCGTGGCCCGCCTCGACGAATCCGCCGCGATCTACCGCGACGCGCAGCGCCGCCCCGTCTTCCTCTACGTCGAGACGCGCCAGGCCTCCGGCACGGCGGCGGCGGCCTTCGTCCCCTTCATCCGGCTCATCGCCTCGCTCGTGGCCAGCCTGCTCTCGGCCCGGGCCGACCAGAAGATGCAGGACCAGATGGCGGCCTACTTCTCCCCCGGCCTGCGCAAGATCCTCCGCGTCCGCGACCAGTCCGAGCTGGAGCCCGCCATGGTGGACTGCACCGTGATGTTCACCGACCGCCGCGGCCATTCCCGCCACCTCGAGCTCGCCAAGAGCGACGAGGAGATCCTCGCCCGCCTCGACGAGAACCAGAAGGTCGTGGGGCTCATCACCGAGGAGGTCTTCCGCAGCCGCGGCGTCGTCACCGACTTCGCGGGGGACGGGGCCCTCGGACTCTGGGGCTGGCCCGACTTCGGCGAGGAGAACAAGCGGCACGCCCTGCTCGCGGTCGAGGCGGCCGAGGCCATCGTGCGGCGCCTCGCGCCCCACGTCGAATTCGAGGAGGAGCTGAACCGGCACATGGCCGCCGTCCGCATCGGCGTCAGCACGGGCCGCATCGCCGTGGGCAAGACCGGCCCCAGCCAGCAATGGCACATCAGCGTCTTCGGCAGCGTCGCGAACCTGGGCGCCCGCCTCGAGCGCATCGCCAAGGAGTTCCGCGTGCCGGTGCTCGTCTCCGACGAGACCTACCGCCGCGTCAAGGACGCCGGGAGGCGGAGCTTCCGTCGGCTCTGCCTGATCCGGCCCGCCGGCTTCGCGGAGAGCTACCCCATCCACGAGCTCGTCCTGCCCAAGGAGATGGGCGGCTCCGGCGTCTCCGACGAGGACGCCCGCACCTACGAGCGCGCCCTCAACCAGTTCAACCACGCGCAGTGGGACGACGCCATCGACTTGCTCGACGGTCTCTCCGAGGACGATCCCGCCGCCGTTTGGCTGAAAGCCAGGGCGCTCTGGTTCCGTAAGAATCCGCCCCCGCCCGGCTGGGCCGGCGAAATCGAGAGCCTGACAAAATGAATCCGGGAGGAAGTTGATGGTTGATAGTTGAGAGCCGGAACCGGTGGAACCATTTCGATACAGCCACTCCGCCACTCCATATCCCCGAGACCCTTTACCTTTCACCTTTCACCTTTTACAGCGGCCCCCGGCCGCCCGATGACCGAGGAAGATTCCATCAAGATCAAGGATTACGTGATCCACCACCCCCCTCTGGGGGAGGGGGCCTACGGCCAGGTCTTCCGCGCCACCTACCGCGGCATCTCGGAGCGCGCCCTGAAGATCTTCCGGCCCGGCGCGGTCGATCTCGCGACGATGGCGCGGGAGCTGGAGAAGCTCTCCCAGGTTGCCGAGCACCAGGGCATCGTGACGCTGCACGACTTCGACCTGCTCCACGACCCGCCCTACTACGCGATGGGCCTCCATGCCTATCAGAACCACGAGGGGGGCTGGGAGACGAGAACTCTGGAGCGCCTCTGCGGCCACGTCGACCATCGCGAGGGCTGGCGCCTCATCCGCGACATCGCCGACGCCGTGGCCTACCTGCACCGCTACCAGATCATCCACTGCGACCTCAAGCCCTCGAACATCCTCCTCACCGACGAGATTCCCCACCACGTCAAGATCTGCGACTTCGGGCAGAGCCGCGGTCTCGCCGCCGAGGACATGCATCCCGTGGGCACGCCGCTCTACGCCAGCCCCGAACAGCTCCGCAACCCCCGCGACTCCGCCGACGGAAAGGGCTTCCGCTGGGACGTCTACAGCTTCGGCGTCGTCGCCTACAAGCTCCTCACCGGCGACCTGCCCCGGCTCCAAGGCTACGCGGCGGTGGAGCGCGGCTACTTCGATCCCGAGGCCACCCTCTACGAGGCGAACGCCGAGACCTCGCCCGGCGACCAGGGCAAGGCCATCGACGGAAACCAGATCGCCACCCTGGTCGAGGCCGTCGAGGAGATCGAATGGCCCTCCGGCTTCTACATCCCCAGCGAGCGCAAGCTGCTCATCGAGCAATGCCTGAGCCTCGACCCCCGCGAGCGCCCCGCCGACATGCGCGAAGTGTGGAACCGCATCCAGCAGCTCGACCAGCAGAGCGTGGTGAAGCGGGCCCGCCGCCTCAACACCGTCTTCGCCATCCTCCTCGTCGTGGCGCTGTGGGCCTCGGGGCTGGCCTTCATCCAGGCGCGCAAGGCGAAGCGCGCCACCGACGAGGCCGTGCTGGCCTCGGCCGCCTCCGAAAAGAGCGCCGGCGCCGCCGTCGATCTGATGCTCCTCTTCGTGAGCGAGCTGAACAAGGGGGACATCTCCGGCGCCGGGGCCGACCGCCTCTACTCCATCGTCGCGGAGAACTCGAAGACCTTCCTCGAAAACCGTTCCAAGGACCTGCTCGGCTCCACCCGG
>CAYMMC010000391.1:0-3722 GCA_964391125.1 uncultured Akkermansia sp. | reverse complement strand
ATTTGGAGAGATTTGCACGCGGTGGCATTGCCGGGGAAAGATGCGCCAAGCGGTCCGCTCTCGCTAACGAGCCACCGATCCGAGTTCGAAGAAGGCGAGATTCGAATCTGGGCTGGTGAGCTCATCAAGGCCGACGACGCGGTAATTGTCGATTCCGTTGAGAGCGTATTCACGATTCCGGTTCACCTCCTCCATTTTTACGGCAGGGATCTTTACGAGAAGGGTGTTCAGTATGCGGTGTTGTCGGAAAGAGATTTGCTCAACGCGATCGACTCCTACTATAGGGAACTCGACGGTAGGAAGCGGAATCGTTCGGCAAAGTCATCCGCTCCCGCAAAATCGGGGAAGCAGTTCGGAAAACAATTTTACTGGCACACCCTCGACCGCGACGCGCACATCCTCCTCGAATTGGTCGGCGATCCCGAGGCGATGACGGGGCGAAAATTCGGACATGGCCCCAGCAACGAGGCCGATTCGTGGACGCGAACCGTTCGTTCCGCCCTGCGATCCGCCTACGACGCCACCTGCCCACGCCAGACGCCCCGGCAACACGAGGCCTACGCCGCCGGACTGCGAGTGCTGTATCCGAAACCTTCCAAATCGAAAAAGACCGCCTCGTCAAACCCTCTTGCCTCCGCCACCTAACCCTGTTTCATCATGGGCCAGAAACCCGACTATCAAAAACAAAACGAGGACTTCGTCGCCCGCGTGCGGGAGCTTTGCCGCGACCGCGGAACCCGCGCCGAGCTGCGCCGCTACTGGAGCGAGCGCACCCGGAGCTATGCCTATCCGGCGCTCGGAAGACTCCATGCCATCGACAATACCCCTCGCGAGCTGATCGCCGCCCTCTACGCCACGCACGATCGCGACGGAGCGCCTGCGCACCGGTCCGGAGGTTCCTCCGTGGGGACCGCCTTCCTCCAAGTCGCCGGAGGGCCGAAGGGTGCGGCCTACGAATCGACTGAACGCCACTTCCGCCGTCTCCTCGCCTGCGACTCGCTCGACGACCTCGCGTCGCAACTGCACCGCCTCGTGAAGCGGCTCGAACGCGAGGGCATCTCGCTCGACTACGTGCGCTTGCTCCGCGACCTCCGTTTCTGGAGCAAGAGCGCCGAGCGCGTCAAGACCGGCTGGGCCCTCGACTTCTGGCAAGCCAACCCCGCATCCGACACCGATCCCGCATGAGCCTTTTTCTGACCCGCATCGAGATCGACTACGAGACCGCTTGGAAGGCCGGGCTGCGCGATGCCTACGCCTGGCACCAATGGGCGTGGGAGGCGTTCCCCGGACGACCGACGGCGGCCCGCGATTTTCTCACCCGCCTCGACGACACGGGGGACGGCTTCCGTTTTCTCATCCAGTCGCCCGTCGCTCCGACGCGGCCGCCGAACTGCCCCGAGCCGGCATGGAAGTCGAAGTCCATCCCCGACGGATTTTTCGACCGCGGGGAGTTCCATTTCTCCCTGCTCGCGAATCCCACCCGGAAGGTGAAGTCCAACGCCAAGGGCGAGCTGCCCAAGAACAGCCGCCGCGTCCCCATTTTCTTCGATCCCGCAAAGAAGGCCGATCCGGCGACGCGGATCGATGTCCGCGCCGCGCTCGTCGATTGGCTGAGGCGGAAAGGGGACCGGCATGGCTTCCGCTTCGACGAGAAGACGCTGAGAACCGTTCCCCGGCCCCGCCAGGTCTTCGTGAAGAAAAGCCGCGCCGACGAACGGCGCCACAGCGGCGTCCACGCCGCGACAGAGTTCGTCGGCCGCCTCGAGGTGACCGATCCCGCCGCCTTCCGCGAGGCCGTGACCAAGGGCATCGGATCGGCCAAGGCCTTCGGCTTCGGCCTGCTCTGCCTCGCGCCCGTCTCGAACCCTTCGTCCTGATTCCGCCCCCCCCGATTTCCAAAAGCCTACGAACATCCATGAACCTGATCGAACTCCACATCCTGCAATCCTTCCCCGTGACCTGCCTCAACCGCGACGATGTCGGCTCGCCCAAGTCGGCGACCTTCGGCGGAGTGAACCGGGCGCGGCTCTCCAGCCAGTGCCTCAAGCGGGCCACGCGACTCGCCGCGCGCGACCTCTCCGATCCCGACACCTTCGCCGGGATCCGCAGCCGACTCCTCGTCGGCCCCTTCACCGCTGCGCTCGCCGCCGCGGGTCTTCCGGAAGCCGAGGCCGCCGAGAAGGCGAAGGCGATCTGCGAGACCTTCAGCAAGATCGACGGCAAGGATCCGAACCAGGTGACCACCGCCGTCTATCTTTCGCCAGGCGAGATCCGCCAGATCGCCGCCGCCGTGGCCGCGGGGGACGACCCGAAAAAGGCCGTGAAGAAGGCCCAGCGCCTCGACGCCGCCGACATCGCCCTTTTCGGTCGCATGGTGGCGAACGACGCGACGCTGAACGTCGAAGGAGCGGCGATGTTCTCGCACGCCCTTTCCACTCACAGGACAGCCAACGAAATCGACTTCTTCTCCGCCGTGGACGACAACAAGAGCGAGGCCGAAGACGCGGGAGCCGGGATGATCGGCACGCTCGAATACAGCTCCGCCACCTACTACCGCTACGCGGCGGTAAACCTGGACCTGCTCGCGGATGGCGACCATCTCGGCGGGCTCGACGCCGAAAAGCGCAAGGCCGTGCTCCGCGCCTTCCTCCAGGCCACCCTCACCGCCGTGCCTTCCGCCCGGAAGAACTCGATGAACGGTGCGACACTGCCGGAGGTGGTGCTCGGCATCCGCAAATCGAAAGGGCAGCCCCTGCAATTGGTCAATGCCTTCGAAACGCCCGTCGGCACCAAGGGCGGCGGACTCCTCGCCTCGTCGGAGGCGGCGATGCGCTCCCACCTTGACCGGCTCAAGAAAGTCTGGGGTCTCGAAAACGAGGTCGAGGTCTGGCTCGACGAATCGACCCCGCTCCCCGCCTTCCTCGACCAACTCCTCGACACCGATGTCTGACTCCGCCGCCCTCGCCATCCTGCTCGACGCGCCCTTGCAGGCCTGGGGCGTTTCGTCGCGCTACCAGCGCCGCGAGACCGAGTCGTTTCCGGTGAAGAGCGGACTTGTCGGTCTGCTCGCCGCCGCCATCGGCATCGACAAACACAGCCCCGCCGAGGCAGGGAGCATCGCCCCCCTCGCGTGGCTCCGCATCACGGTCTATCGGGTGCCGAAGGCAGGACCATCCGGCGTCGTCCGCCTCGTCGATTTCCACACCGTGGGAGGCGGCTACGACAAGGCCGCATCCGCCTTCGAGAAGCTCAGCATCCCGCGCAAAGCCTCGGGACCACCCTTCGGCACCGTCATCACCCGGCGCACTTACCTCGCCGACGCGCGATTCGCGGCGGTCTTCTCCGGAGACGCTACCACGGTCAAGGAAGCCGCCGCCGCCGTCGCCGATCCGAAGTGGGGCGTCTGGTTCGGGCGCAAGGCCTGCCTGCCCGCCCTGCCGCTTTCGCCGGTCGTCGCCGACTCGCCCGGCGCGGCCCTCGCCGCTCTCCTCGACCGCCTCGCGGAATGGGAAGGCGGCGAGGCTCACGATCCGCAGACATTGGAACGCTGGGAGGAACCCGAGACAGCCGATCCCGCCGAAGGCGATTTTTTCCTCCCCGACGCGCCCGTTTCGTTCGGTGTCCGCACCTTCGGCGAGCGTCCCGTGAGGCATCGACGGCCCGTGCGCCCGGCGGGACCCGGCCCGGAGCCGGAATCCGTTTCCGAGGCGTTTTTCGACTCG
>CAYMMC010000390.1:0-3743 GCA_964391125.1 uncultured Akkermansia sp. | reverse complement strand
GAGGACGGGGTCGCGGAGGTTCAGGTTCGGGTGCGCCATGTTGATCTTGGCGCGCAGCACCTTCTCGCCGTCGCCGAACTCGCCCGCCTTCTTCCGGGCGAAGAGATCGCGGTTCTCCGCGACGGGCCGCTCGCGCCACGGGCTTTCGGTCCCCGGCGTCTGCAGGTCGCCGCGGGTGGCGCGGATCTCCTCGGCGCTCTGGTCGTCGACGTAGGCCTTGCCCGCCTCGATGAGGTGGACGGCCCATTCGTAGAGCTGGTCGAAGTAGTCCGAGGCGAAGTGGAGGTGATCGCCCCAGTCGAAGCCGAGCCAGCGGATGTCGGCCTGGATCGACTCGACGTATTCGACCTCTTCTTTCGCCGGGTTGGTGTCGTCGAAGCGCAGGTGGCAGCGTCCGCCGTACTCCTCGGCGATGCCGAAGTTGAGGCAGATCGACTTGGCGTGACCGATGTGGAGGTAGCCGTTCGGCTCGGGGGGGAAGCGCGTCACGGTGCCGCGGTGCTTGCCGGAGGCGAGGTCGGCGTCGATGATCTCGCGGATGAAGTCCTTGGAAGGGGCGGGGGAGGGGGAGGTCATGGAGGGCCGGGACGAACCCGAATCTGGAAAAAGCCGAATCTAAGCCCATTTCGCGAGGGCGCAACGCGGGGCGGGCTGCCGTCTCTCTGCGGCAATTTTCCACGGCGCTGGCACGGGGATCTGCAGCCGAGGCCATTGGCCTCGGGCGGGCGTCGGAGGGACGTTCGGTCCGCGCCCGATGGACGCGGCTACACCAATGGACACGGCTACAGTTCGTCGCCGAGAGGCGACGGCGACGGCATGGGAGGCGTTCGGCATGGTCCGGATCGTCGCCCCCTGTCCATGCGCAGGCCTTGCGCTTCCGGCGAGATCGTCCGATTTGCGCTTGTCAGCGGAGCGTCTGCGCCTAATGCTCACGGGCATGAGCGCGTTCTCCAATCTGGCGGCCCGGATCTGCGATTTGCCCGAGGGGCATTCCCTGGCGGGCGCCGACTTCGCCGGTCGTCTCGACGGGCTGTCGCAGGCACATCCCGATCGCCCCGAATGGAGGCGCTCCATCGCCGACCTGCTGAAGGTCCTCGGCATGGACGCCAGCTACGGCGCCCGCAAGGGGCTGGCGCTCGAGCTCGGCTACACCCAGGACCTCGTCGATACCGAAGGGGCGGCGGCGATGAATTTCTGGCTGCACGCCGAGGTGATGCGGCGGCTCGCCGCCGACGGGGCGAAGGTGCCGGAGGAGCTCTCGGCCGACCATCGCCCACTTCATTGAGTCGAAGGAGCGCCTCCTGGGAGCAAGGGGCGGGCCCTCCGATGGATCCGCGCGAACGCCGCCCTTGACGCCTTCGCCCCGCCGGAACGGCTCCGCGAGGTCGTCGTCCTCTGCTGCCTTGGGGAGAAAGTGGAAAGGCGAGGGAGTTTTCAGTGGCCGGAGCAGGGCGGGGCTCGTGTCGGCACTGTCTCGGAAACGGCACATGAAACTTCGTGGGTTCGTCGTATTCCGTTTGCCCCTGATAGCGCCATGAATCCATCCGTATCCGCTACCCTTCTCCTCCTCGGTCTCTCGATCCCGCCCGTTGTCGTCGCCCGGGAGCCAGTCCCTCCGGCCGAAGTCGGCGAACTGCCCGCTCTCGTCGTCGAATCCACCTCGGCGTCCCGCATCAACGACCGTGCTCCGGCGTCCGCGCGGACCGCGAGCGCCGTGAGCGTCTACGAGCCGATCGAGGTGCCGGGCAAGGACCAGAGCCTCCTCGGCGTCGCCGGGGCCGCCTCGATGGGGCAGGCCAGCGCCGAGGAGCTGATGGCGCGCCCCTTCCTCCGTCGGGGGGAGCTTCTCGAGGTCGTGCCCGGAGTCATCGTCACCCAGCACAGCGGGGGCGGAAAGGCGAACCAGTATTTCGTGCGCGGCTTCAACCTCGACCACGGCACCGACTTCGGCGTCTTCGTCGACTCCATGCCGGTGAACCACCGCAGCCACGGCCACGGACAAGGCTACGCCGACCTCAATTTCATCATCCCCGAGCTGATCCGGACCCTCGACTACACGAAGGGCCCCTACTTCGCCGATCTCGGAGACTTCACCACGGCGGGCTCCGCGAGATTCGGGCTCTACGACGTCATCCCGGAGGGCATGGCCTCTCTCAGTGCCGGCGAGGACGACTATTTCCGCTTCCTCTTCATGGACGCGGCCGCGCTCGGCGACGGGATGCTCAGCACCGCCTTCGAGTACAACCACTACGACGGCCCCTGGGCGCTGGAGGAGGACTTCGAACGCTTCAACGGCTTCGCGAGATACCATTGGGAATCGGGTGCGAACCGCTACACCATCACCGGGATGGCCTATCGCGGCGAGTGGACCGCCACCGACCAGATTCCCTCGAGGCTGGTGCGCGACGGGACGATCGGTCGCCTCGGTTTCGTCGATCCCACGGTGGGCGGCGACTCGGAGCGCTACAGCCTCTCCTTCGACTGGATCCACGAGGGCGACGCCTCCACCACCGAAGTCAACGCCTACGTCGGTCGCTACGCTCTCGATCTCTTTTCGAACTTCACCTACTTTCTCGAGGATCCCGTCGACGGCGATCAGTTCAACCAGGTCGACGACCGCGTCTTCGCCGGCCTGAGGATCGCCGACACGCGCGACAACGAGCTCTTCGGGCGCGAGGGCGAGCTCACCGTCGGCTTCCAGTCCCACCACGACTTCGTCGACGAGGTGGGCCTCCACCGCACCGCCGCCCGCCGCCGCATCGGCACGGTGCGCGCCGACGAAGTCTACGAGGCGAGCTTCTCCACCTTCGCCAACCAGCAGCTCGTCCTCAACGACTGGCTCAGGATCAACGGCGGCGTCCGCGCCGACCTCTACCATTTCGACGTGGATTCCCTCTCCGGGATGCCCGCGAACTCGGGGAACGACACCGCCGCGATGGCGAATCCGAAGTTCGGCGCCGTCTTCGGCCCCTGGCACGACACCGAGCTCTTCTTCAACTGGGGAGGCGGCTTCCACAGCAACGACGCCCGCGGCGTCGTCCTCGCCGTCGATCCGGCCACCGGCCTGCCCGCCCCGCCCGTCGACGCCCTCGTCCGGCAATGGGGCACCGAAGTGGGCGTCCGCACCCAGCTCCTCGACCGCGTCACCTCCTCGGTCTCCCTCTGGCACCTCGAAAGCGAATCCGAGCTCCTCTACGTCGGAGACGCCGGCACGAACGAAGCCGGTCCCGCGACCGAGCGCTACGGCATCGAATGGGCGACCTACTGGAATCCCTGCGACTGGCTCCAGTTCGACAGCGAGCTCGCCGTCTCCGAAGCCCGCTTTCGCAACGAGCCCGTGGACCGCTTTGTCGAGAACGCCGTTCCCATCGCCCTCTCCGCCGGCGTCTCCGTCGGTCGGGCGACGGGGCCCTACGGCTCCCTGAGGGCCCGCTACTTCAGCTCGCGCCCGCTCGTCGCCGACGAGAGCGTGATGTCGCGCGACTCCCTCGTCTTCAACCTGCGGACCGGCTACCGCAGGGAGCAATGGGACGTCTACGTCGAAGCGTTGAACCTCTTCGACACCCGGGCGAACGACATCGAATACCACTACGAATCGCGCCTGCCCGGCGAGCCCGCCGCCGGGATTGCCGACGTCCACTACCATCCCATGGAGCCGCTGACGCTGCGCACCGGCGTGACGCTGCGCTGGTGATCCTCCCCGGAGGCGGAGATGGTGCTCGATACTGGGTTCGAACCAGTGA
>CAYMMC010000389.1:0-3745 GCA_964391125.1 uncultured Akkermansia sp. | reverse complement strand
CTTCAACCCCCGCGAGTTCGAGCGGCCCGGACGCCTCGTCTTCGACGAATGCCAGGACTGCATCGTCTCCGACAACACCCTCCGCGCCCTGCTGGCGCCCGAGGGGGCCGTCGTGGTGAGAAACTCCGCCCGGATCTCCCTGCACGGCAACGTCCTCGCCGAATCGCAAGGCGGGGTGCGCATCGAGGGATCCCGCGACATCGCGGTGAAGGACTGGATCGCCTCCGGCCTGCCCGAGGGGACCGCTCTGGTGAGCAAGGACGCCGCCTCCGAACGGATCGTCGAAGAGGGGAATCTGCGGTAGCCGATCGGCGACGCCGCCCCGGCCCAGCTCCCCGCGAGATGCCGCGAGGGATCGAACCGCGACAGGGGTGCCGGTCCCCCGCCCCCTCCTACGCCCATGCCCCGCCTCGCCGCCTTTCCCAAAGCCTTCATGCAAGCCCTCTGCCGGGACGGAAGCATGGGCGTCTCCGACTGGATCCGCCTCGCCTCGACCCTGGAGGTGGACGGACTGGAGTGGTACGCCGGCTTCCTCGAGATGGCCGACGAGTCGAACTGGGCGCGCTTCCGCCGCGAGGTCGAGGACACGGGCCGCTGCATCCCCATGATGTGCTGCTCGCCCGACTTCACCCATCCCGACGCCGCCTTCCGCGAACGGGAGATCGCCAAGCAGAGGCATTGGATCGACATGACCCACGCGCTCGGCGGCGGCTACTGCCGCGTCCTCAGCGGCCAGCGGCGGTCCGGACTCTCCCTCGACGAGGGGCTGCGGCTCGCCGCCGAGTCCATCGAGGCCTGCCTGCCCTACGCCGCCGAGCGGGGCGTCGTCCTCGTCCTCGAGAACCACTACAAGGACGACTTCTGGGACTATCCCGAATTCGCCCAGCGCACCGAGGTCTTCTGCCGGCTGGTGGAGGCGGTCGAGCATCCCCATTTCGGCGTCAACTACGACCCCAGCAACGCCTATCTCGCGGGGGAGGACCCGCTGGAGCTGCTGCGGCGCGTCTCCCATCGCGTCGTGACGATGCACGCGAGCGACCGTTACCTCGCCGAGGGCACGATCGAGGATCTCCGCCGCGAAGAGGGCGGGTCGCAGGGCTACGCCAAGCGACTCCGCCACGGCGAGATCGGAAAGGGCCTGAACGACTACGACGCGATCTTTTCGGAATTGAGGAGCCAGGGCTTCGACGGCTGGATCAGCATCGAGGACGGCGTCGACGGCATGGAGCAGCTCGGGCGCAGCGTGGCCTTTCTCAGAAGGAAGATCGCCGAGCACTGGGGTGGATGACGTCCAGCGGCGCGCCTTGGCCGCATTCCGCCTTGGCGTCCGAAGCGGATTCGATCTAGGATCGGGGGATGTTCCGGACGCTCCCCTTCCTCGCCCCGACCTCCTGGCTTTTCGGCACGGGCTTCCTGGGCCTGTCCGCAGCCCTCCTGTCCGCCCAGGGCTTCGTCGATCCCGCCCCTCCGACGGCGGCGGAGGCCCCGGCCGGGGCGGCGACGCCGCAGGCGGTCGACTTTCCGGGGCTGACCTACCACGCCGCGCCCAAGCCGCTCTCGCCCGAAGCGACCACCGGCGACTGGCCGCGCTTCCTCGGTCCCGGCGACGACGCGAAATCGCCGGAGACCCACCTGCTGGAGCGTTTTCCCGAGGGCGGTCCCAAGAAGGTCTGGGAGATGGACAAGGGCAACAGCTACACCTCCCCCGCGATCGCCGAGGGCAGGCTCGTCGTCTTCAACCGCTTCGGCGACGAGGAGGTGGTCCAGTGCCTCGATCCCGAGACCGGAAAGCAGTTCTGGTCCCACGCCTATCCCGTCGTCTACACCGACCGCTACGGCTTCAACGACGGCCCCCGCTCCAGCGCGGTGATCGCCGAGGGGCGGGTCTTCACCCTCGGGGCCGCCAGCGCGCTGACCTGCCTGGACCTCGCCACGGGCACGCGCCTCTGGCAGCGGCGGCTCGCGGAGGAGTTCGACCGCCTGCCCTATTTCTTCGGCCACGGCTGCGCCCCGCTCGTCCACGCCGGAAAGGTGATCGTCCCGCTCGGCACGGTCGACGGGCTCTCCGTCGCGGCCTTCGAGGTGCGGACCGGCGGACTCGTCTGGGGCACGAGGCACCAGTGGCAGGCCGGCTACGCCTCGCCCATCCTCGCGACGCTGCAGGGGAAGGAGCGCCTCCTCGTCTTCGCCGGCGACGACAGCCGCCCCCCCGCAGGCGGCCTCATGTGCATCGACCCCGAGGACGGCGCGCTCCTCGACGCCTTCCCCTGGCGCCCGGACAAATACGAGAGCGTCAACGGATCGACGCCCGTCGCGGTGGGCGGGGACCGCGTCTTCGTCTCCAGCTCCTACGGAAAAGGCGCGGCGATGCTGCGGTTGAACCAGTCGTTGAAATGGGAGGAGCTCTGGCGGGCGGAGGACTTCGGCCTGCATTGGACCACCGCCCTGCACCTCGACGGCCAGCTCTACGGATTCCAAGGGCGCAACGAACCGGACGCCTGGCTCGCCGCCTTCTCCGTCGAAACGGGGCAGGAGCTCTGGCGCGCCGACCCGGAGTTCACCGTGCCCGGCCCGGCGGGCGCTGGAAAGGGCCGCCGCGCCTCGACGCGGCGCGACTACCGGATGAAGTATTTCCGCGGCAGCCTGCTCCACGCCGACGGGCGCACCTGGGCCCTGGGGGAGTTCGGCACTCTCGGAATCTTCCAGCTCACGCCCGCCGGCCTCGAGGAACTCGACCGGACCCAGCTCTTCGTCGCCCGCGCCACCTGGTCCCTGCCCGTGCTGCATCGCGGCCTGCTCTACATCGCCCAGCACGAGCCCGACATGGAGGGGAATCCCCCCCGGCTGATCTGCTACGACCTCCGCCGCTGATCCCGACGCCTCCCCGCCCACCGCCCATCGCCATGAAGCTCCGCCCCCTCCTCGCCGCCACCCTCGCCACACTCGCCGTCCCCGCCCCGCTCCTCTCCGAGGAGGCCCCCTCCCCCTTCGTCCCGCATCGCTGCGAGCTGCTCCCCCTGCCCGGCCAGCAGGTCGCCTTCCTCCACGACGGCGTCGAGAAGACCCGCTGGCACTTCGGCGCGGAGGCGCCCCGTCCCTTCTTCTTCCCCTTCAACGGCCCCTCCGGCGCAACGCTCACCCGCATGGGGCATCCCGGCGCACCCGACCACGACCATCACCGCTCCATCTGGTTCGCCCACGCCAAGGTCGACGGCATCGACTTCTGGTCCGACACCACCAAGGCCCGCCTCCGGCAGAAGTCCTGGCTGGCCTACGAGGACGGCGCAGAGGAAGCCGTCATGGCCGCCTCCCTCGTCTGGCTCGACGAGGAGGGGACCGGGCGCATGGAGCAGGAGCTCGTCGCCGCCTCGATCCCCGGAGAGGGGGGCGAGCACTTCCTCGAGATCCAGATCACCCTCCGCCCCGCCGCCGGACGGGAGTCGGTCGTTCTGGGAAAGACCAACTTCGGTCCGCTCGCCGTGCGCGTCGCCAAGTCGATCAGCCATCTCTTCGGCGGCGGTCAATTGACCAGCAGCGAGGGCCTCGTGGGCGAGAAGGCCGTCTTCGGCAAGCCCGCCGCCTGGATGGACTACAGCGGCCCCGTCGCCTCGGGAGCGGACGCCGGCCGCCGCACCGCCACCGAGGGGATCACCGTCTTCGACCATCCCGAGAACCCTCGCCATCCCACGCCCTGGCACGTCCGCGCCGACGGCTGGATGGGCGCGGCCTTCTGCCTGGAGGAGGA
>CAYMMC010000388.1:0-3768 GCA_964391125.1 uncultured Akkermansia sp. | reverse complement strand
CGAAGGAACGAAGGAATTTGCGATAGGGGAGCGGGTTCCCTCCGGTTAGATCGAGACCGCGAGTAGCGCCTTTGCCGCCGCCTCCACCTGCGCCTCCTGCTCCGGCGTCAGCCCGCTCAGCAGCGGCAGGGCGGGGCCGGTGTCGGCGATGCCGGAGAGGCGGACGGCCTCGTGCAGGACGCGGACGGGGTGGATGCCGTTGCGCAGGTTCTCGAGCGGCTTGAAGAGAGCCTGGATCTTCCGCGCCTGCTCGAGGTCGCCGGCTTGCACGGCTTTCAGCAGGGCGTCGCTGAGGTCGGGGCGGACGCAGACGCAGCCGGCGGTGAAGCCGTTCACCTTGAAGCCGACGAGGTGGTCGACGACGGGTTGCTCGCCGATGCCGCTGACGATGATCTGCGGATCGACGGCGTCGACGAGGCGGGCGAGGTAGGGATCCTCGGCGGGATTCTCGCGCACGATGGCGTATTTGATCCAGGAGACGAGGCCGGCATCGACGAGTTCCTTGGCCCCCTCGACGGAGATGTAGTCGCCATATTTGATGTAGAGGACGATGGGACGCCCGATCTTCTCGGCGAAGCGGCCGAGGCCTCGCACGACGCCTTCGGAGGTGGTCAGGCCCTGGTGCGGCAGGACCATCACGGTGGGGAAGGCGGTGTTCTTGAGGACGTCGGCCTGGTCCATCATGACGCCGTAGGCCGGACCGGCGGAGGGGATGACGAGGGTCTCCGGCGCGGCGATCGAGGCGAGCTCGCCGAGGATGCCCTCGTATTCGCTCGGGGCGGTGTGGTAGAAGTTCGCGTTGCCGCCGTAGAGGAGGATGTCCACGCCGCCGGCCTCGATGTGGCGGACGATCTTCTCGTTTTCGCCGCGATGGAACTTCAGATCGCGGTCGCGCGCCAGCGGCGGCACGGCGATGACGGAGCGGGCGAGGTCGGCGGAGGTGACGGGGCGGGTTTGCATGGCGGGGCGGGCGCGGAGCGCCCGGTAAAAGGTAGAAAGTGAAAGGTGAAAAGTCGTCCCGGCTACTGCCACTTGCCTTCGGCGAAACGCTGGGCGGGTCCGGCGTAGTCGTCGCGGAGGATCGCGGGGAGGCGGGAGGGCCGGAGGTTGTCGTAGCATTGCAGCATGGCGAAGCGCAGCAGGGAGGCGGGAATGCCGACGGCGGTGAATCCGGGATGCCCCGTCGCGGGGTAGGGGCCGCCGTGGTTCATCGCGGGGGAGACGGCGACGCCGGTGGGCATCTTGTCGTTGAGGAGGCGTCCGACCTTCTGCCGCAGGATGGGCTCGAGGCGGTCGTGGGCCTCGTCGTCGGCGCCGCTCTCGGCCGAGTAGATCGAGCCGGTGAGGTTGCCCTCGAGCTCCGAGAGGACGGCGGCGGCCTGGTCGAGGGAGGAGGCGACGACGAGGAGCGAGGAGTTCCCGAAGGC
This sequence comes from uncultured Akkermansia sp., assembly GCA_964391125.1. GTDB lineage: Bacteria > Verrucomicrobiota > Verrucomicrobiia > Verrucomicrobiales > DEV007 > Arctic95D-9. Next base: position 2,341 of record CAYMMC010000388.1, on the reverse strand, counting down.
CTCGGTCTGCATCGTCGCGGGATCGCGGAGAAAGGCGGCGCCGGAGACCCGCAGGAGGGTGTTCGCGACGCAGCAGCCCGCGCCGTTCCCGGGCCCGGTGCCGCAGAGCACCTCGGCGCCCGCTCCGACGAGGGCGCGGTGGCTCTGGTGGAGCGACTTCCGCACCGATTCGGAGAGCAAGGTGCCCACGGGCGCCTCGGAGAAGCGCTTCGCGAGATCGGCGACGAAGGCCTCCGTGCGCTCGCCCGCGAGCAGCAGGACGAGACCGGGATTGGTGCAGAACTGGCCCGCGCCCATGAGGCAGCTCGTCGTGAACTCGGCGGCGAGGGCCTCGGCTCTGTCCTCCAGGGCGCCGGGCAGGATGACGACGGGATTCACGCTGGAGAGTTCGAGGTAGATCGGCTTGCCGGCGGCGTCGGCGGCGCGCTTCAGGGCCAGGCCGGCGGAGCGGCTGCCGGTGTAGCCGGTCGCGCCGACGCGCTCGTCGGTGACGAGTTGCTCGCCCACGGGATGGCTGGTGCGGTAGAGAAGCTGGACCGCGCCGGGGGGCAGGCCGGTTTCGTCGGCGGCCTCCTGGGCGGCTTCGGCGAAGAGCTTCGTCGTGCCGGGATGCGAGGAGTTCGCCTTGGCGATGACGGGATTGCCCGCGGCGACGGCGGCGGCGAAGTCTCCGCCCGAGGCGCTGCCGAAGGCGAAGGGGAAGTTGTTCGGGCCGAAGACGCAGACTGGACCGATCGGGCCGTAGCAGGAGCGGATGCCGTTGGCCCGGTCGATGGTGGGACGGCGCCAGGCGCCGCCGCGGGCGGCGTCGGCGGCTTCGCGGAGCTGGCCCACGGTGCGCGGCAGTTCGGCCTCGGCGAGGCGCGGGGATTTCGGCAGGGCGGTTTCGAGATGGGCCATGGCGACGAGATCGCCGGCGCGGGCTTCGATCTTGGCCGCGTAGGCTTCCAAAAAGTCGGCGAAGACCCCTTCCGGCATCGTCCGCATCGTCTCGTAGGCGGTGCTGGCCGCGGCGAGGGCGGCCTCGCAGTCGGCCCAGGAGCTGATCGGATAATGCGCCGGGAGCAGCTTGCCGGTGGCGGGGTTGGTGGACTGGAAGGCGCCGGTGCTTTCCGATTCGCGCCAGGTGCCGGCGATGAGGACGGGTTCGTAGGCCATGGTGGGGAGAGTGGGGAGGGGAGGGGGCTAAGCTTTGGCGAGGCGGGGCCGTCCGTCAACCGGGGAGGGCGGCGGCGAGCTTCAGGTCAGGTCCAGAGGAAAGTGGGAGAGCTGCCGGAAGCCGTCGGCGGTGACGAGGTAGTTGTTCTCCAGACGGATGCCCGCCCGCAGGGACTTGCCGTAGAGTCCCGGCTCGAAGGCGACGACGTCGCCCTCCTCCAGGACGTCGTCCCAAGCCGGATTGAGGCGCGGCACCTCGTGCGCGTCGAGTCCGACGCCGTGACCGGCGTGGTGGAAGAAGCCGTAGCCCTTCCACCCTTCGAGCTCGGCCTTGACCGCCTCGTGGAAGGCCCGGCAGGACTGGCCGGGTCGGAGCATCGACTCTCCCATCCGCATCACTTCGACGACTCGGTCGTGGGCGGCGGCCTGTTCGTCGGTGGGCAGTCGGTCCACGGCGAAGGTGCGGCAGAGGTCGCTGCGGTAGCCGCGCACCCCGACGCCGATGTCGAGGGGGATCAGCTCGCCCGCTTCCATGGAGCGGCGTCGCGCCAGGCCTCCCGGGGTGCCGGCTTGAAAATCCTGCCCCCAGCCGGAGAGGAATTCGCCCGCCGCGAGCGTCGCGGTTTCGAGCAGCGCCGCCATCAGTTCGGTTTCCTCGAGTCCGGGCGTGATCAGGCGTCTCGCTTCGGCGTAGACCTCGTCGGCGCAGCGGATCGAGAACTCCAGGGCGGCGACCTCGTCGGCGTCCTTGCGGCGGCGGAGGTATTGGTAGTCCGTCGAGATGTCCCGGCAGAGCGGTCCTTCGATCAAGGCGGCGGGCGTCTGCTGCTCCGTTCCGACGCGCTTCAGCCCGGCCAGACGGGGGGTGAGGATTTCCGTCACGCAGGCGCTGAGGTTGGGACGCAGGGTGCAGAAATCGTTGGGGACGTAGACCAGGGCCTCGTCCGCCGCCGGAGCGTCGGGCGATTCGTCGTGGGCGACGAGGACCGCGTCGCCCTCGGTCGCCACCAGCAGGGCCACCGGCGTGAGCGGCTGCCCGTGCCAGTAGCCGCTCAGCGAATGGATGTAGTGGCGGTCGAAGAAGACGGCGCCGTCGAGATCCTGCGAGACGAGATAGGAGCGGAGACGCTCCTGCCGTGCGCGGCAGAGGGTCGGGTCGAGTTTGGGGGGCTGTCCGGACATG
>CAYMMC010000387.1:0-3776 GCA_964391125.1 uncultured Akkermansia sp. | reverse complement strand
TTCGGTGATCGAGGGGAGGCATCGTTCGACGAGCATCTGGAGATTCTTCCAGTCCGGGGAATCCTGCGGGGCGCCATCCGCCCGCAGCACGATATTCCAGTCGGCGCCGGCGGTCTGGGCCTGCTGGCGCATCCCATTCAGGAACGCGGCGTCGAGATCACAGATCTCGACCGGGAAACGGCGTTCCAACTCCAACCGGGCCTTCGCTTCAAAACCCGGCGGGACGGAGATGGCGAGATACGCGCCGTTCTGTGCGGCGTACTTGAGTTTCTCCTCGATGGCCCGGGCCTCCGCGATCTCCGGCGGGACGACGTCGGTGACGGTTGCAGGACCGATCCGAGTGACCAGGCGTTGGGTGACGGACTCAGAGGTATAGAGCGATGTTCCTGCGGCTCCGGGCATTTCGTAAGCGCCGCGACCATCGGCGGCAGCCGGGTTCCATTTGAGGTCGAGTGCCAGGGAATCGATCAGTTTGTCGAGTTGTGGACGTCCCGGTATCGGCTCCGCCCTCGGCAGCCGGGCGGACACCCGGCTCTGGATTTCTTCCACCGTGAGCGTTCCGCCGAAGAGGGCGTTCTGCGCCAGCATCAGGGCACGGTCCGCAGGGAAGCCGACCGGATAGATCTCCATGCGGCTGGACAATGCGGCGGAGCCGGAGGCGGCGACCGCCAACTGGCAAAGCCGCTGGTCCGATGGAACCGAGACGCCCTCCGGGAACTCCGGGGCCTTCACCTTGCGCAGCGCTTCCAGTACGCTTGCGGGACTCGGGACAGGGTCTTCCGAAGCCAGCTTGTCGGCGGCCTCGCCCAGATTGACAGCGTAAATTTTCAGCTCTGCCGTCATTGCGACAAAGACACGATTACCGCTCCGGTATTCGGCGAATCGCGTTTCCTTGAGCCCCCGCTCCGTCTCCAGCGCCGCCCGGGTGGCAACTGACGCCATCTGGCTGCGTTTCGGCTCGTCGAAGGCCGAGCCGCACGCCGCAAGAACGCCGGCGATCAGCTCATCGTGAACGAGCACGCCTCCCTGCGCCCGAACGATCTCCGCGATCATGTCGCGGAGCGCGGTGATGGATGGGTAGCGCTTCCAACGCTCGCGCGCTTCCGTGACGACCTGGCCGACGCGCTGCCGGGTGACCTGGATGCGCGGTGCAAGGTCGCTCTGGCTCGGCCACTCGATGGGGTCTGCGTCCGCAAGTCGCTTCCAACCCAGGAAGGCCTGAAGAATATCCTGCTCGGCGACTCGATCCGTGCCTCGCCCGATGATGGCGACCTGTCGAGCGATGAGGTCAACGCTGGCGAAGGCGTTCGTCGCCTCTTCGTCGCCACTGGCCGCCTCGATGGCCTTGGCGGGATCGAGCGCAACGTCGGGCAGTCGCTCTCGGAGCAGCTTGACGAGGTCGCCCAATTCCCGGCGCGTCTTGTTGCCGACGTTGGGCAGCTTGTAGATGCGCAGCAAGGGGTAGGCGAGCAGATCCGCGACCGTGACCAAACTGAGCCGGTCGAGGGCATTGAGCAACCGGGTGCTGAGACCGAGCAGCACCAGCTGCGTCACCGGTGTCAGATGTGCGGGAAGCTCGATTCCCGCATCCTCTTCGGCATCTTCTGGTTCGACATGGCTTGTCCGGGTCGTCTTGCGCTGATCGACCGTTGCGAAAAGGTCGTTCCAGGCCTTGAGCATCTCGCCGGGATTGTCGAAGCGATCTCGAAAGTCGCGGCTCAAGGCTTTGCGGAAGAACTTGGCAAAGCGATCGCGGAGATCGGGATCGAAGCGCTCCGGCTGGATGTTCACCTCCCCTTTCACCGAAGCCGGATCGCTTTTTCCGTCGCCCCAGGTGGGCAGCACGCCCGTGGCCATCTCATGCAAGGCCATGGCCGCGGAGAAGCACTCCGAGCTGAGGTCCCAGCGCTTGACTTTCCGCTCACCGATGAACGGATCGAGGTAGGCCGGCGTGCCGACCTTGATGTCTTCGGGGGACGCCTTCGAGAGCGAAAAGTCGAAGAGGCAGAGCTGATACCGCTTCTTCTGGATGACGCGAAGCCCCATGTTGTCGGGCTTGATGTCCCGGTGAGCGATGCCACCTGCATCATCGAGATCGCGGATGGTGCGGATCAGGTCGTCGCCGAAACGCTGGAGATAGGTGAGGTCGAGCGGCCCCTCCTCCCGCAAGTGACGCGCCATCGGCTTCTCGCCTGCAAGCTCCATGGTGAAGGCCTGCAGGTCGCCAAACTCGACGAGATCGAAGGGAGCCACCACGATGCGGGAGCGAACCTTCTCCTGGATCTCGCGAAGGGTTTCAAACTCTTCCTTGATCCGTTGGTTGTATTGCGGCGAGCGGGCCACTTTGAGCACCTGCTTCTTGCCGCCCAGCGTGACGAGGAAGACCACCGAAACGGATCCGCTTCCTAGCCGGTTCTCCACCCGGTAGCCACCTGCGAGTGCATCGCCTTTGCTGGCTTCCAGCGGATTGACCAGCACGTCCTCCTCCGGCCGGGTCAGTTCGTCCTCGATCAGGTCGAGTCCGACGAGAAAGTCTTCGACCGAGGCGCGGTCGCTGGCGGTGCCATTCGCGGTGCTGCGGACGAGTTCGACGAGGGAATCCACCGCGCCATCCATGGCCTCGCGGATGTTCAGCCCTCCGCTCAGGCTCTTGGCGAGTTTTTGCTGGAGTTCAGTGACCGAGAAAGCCGGCGGTTTGCCGGTGAACAAGAGGTAGGTGAGCGCGCCGAGCGAGAAGACGTCCATTTCGACACCTCCATCCGCATTGCCCGACAAGGCTTCGGGAGCGATAAAGACTTGGGACGCATCTTCGATCAATTGTCCCGCGTGCAGCGTCATGGAGATCTGCGTGACGCTGCTCGAGGAATCGCCTGCCGAGAGGCGCGTGCCGGTCTGCCAGTTGTAGACTTGGACCAGCGGGCGACCCGTCTTGTCAGGCCGCACCAGAACGCTTTGCGGCGAAAGACTGCGGTGGATGATTTTGCGCCCGTGCGCGTAGGAGACGATCTCTCCGATCTGCCTCAGGATGTCGAGACGAAGATCAACGGCGAGCGAATCACCTTCCGCGCTAAGGAAGTGGTCGAGCCGAACGGCGCCGGGGGGTTGTCGTAGAAATAGTACCGGACCGTATTCACACTCGGTCGGCGGATCGGCCTTCAAGATGCCCGGGTGATCGAGGCGTTCCGAAACTTGAAATTCCCGGAGCGCCGCCTTGTTGATGATCTCGCGTTCCTGCTCCGTAGCCTGACGCGACACCATGTAGAGGCGCGCAACCCTTCGGGTGGATTCGAGGGTGGCGTGTCTGGCCGTCCAGTCCTGATAGATTCCGAGCGGACTGTCGAAGACGAGTTCCTCCAAGAGAAAATCGCCAACCCGGCGGGACCTCTGCGAGGGGCGGATTCCAGCCTGATCCATCGCTTGCGCGAGCGCCTTGATACGCGGCCGGTTGACCACCTGATGCTCGGAGTGTTTCATACCGGGGCATTCCCTCCTCCGGATTGCCGCCATGATACCGTCGCGGTCTTCCGTGTCCCGGAGCCGGACGTGGTGGGCGGCGTTGCCGCTCAAATGGCAAACCACGTTCGGATGCGAGACGAAAACGAGCGGTTCGATGAAGGGAATGCCCTCCTTCTTGAAGGCCTTCTGGCGCCCCAGGAGGCTCTTGAGCCGCTTGCATTTCCGATTGGCAAGGATGACCGGATTCTCGTCCGTCCTCCTTCGCCCCTCGTGATCCCAGGTCCATTCCCGGACGTCGCCCGACAGGTCTCCGGGCCGAC
>CAYMMC010000386.1:0-3780 GCA_964391125.1 uncultured Akkermansia sp. | reverse complement strand
GAACTCAGCCGCTTCTCGACCACGTTCGGGTCTTACCTGCGCAAGGCGGGCTATTTCGCCACCAACAACGCCAAGACCGACTACAACACCAGCGACGAGCCCCGCCTCGTCGAGGAGTCCTGGGACGAGAGCGGCGGCAGCGCCCATTGGCGCAGCCCGGCCCGGCGGGAGGGCCAGCCCTTCTTCGCCGTCTTCAACCACATGGTGACGCATCAGTCGCGCACCATGGTCTGGCCCCGCGAGGTCTTCGAGCGCGAGGTCCGGGCGGGTCTGCCGCCCGGGCTGCGCCACGATCCCGCGCAGGTCGCGGTGCCCCCCTACTACCCGGACACGCCGCTGGTCCGCCGCGAGCTGGCCCGCTTCCACGACTGCGTCTCGGCGCTCGACGTCGAGGTGGGGGCCCTGCTGAAGCAGCTCGAGGAGGACGGCCTCGCCGAGGACACCATCGTCTTCTTCTACTCCGACCACGGCTCCGGGATGCCGCGTCACAAGCGCCTCCTCCACGACAGCGGGATGCGCGTGCCCCTGCTGGTGCGCTTCCCCGAGAAGTTCCGGCATCTCGCCCCCGCCGCGCCGGGGGAGACCGCGGACCGGCTCGTCACCTTCGTCGATCTCGCGCCGACCGCGCTCGCCCTCGCCGGCGTCCCCGTGCCGGCGGACCTGCAAGGCGAGGTCTTCCTCGGTCCCGAAGCCACCCCGCCGCCGGAGTTCGTCTATGGTTTCCGCGACCGCGTCGACGAGGCCTTCGACCTCTCCCGCTCCGTCCGCAGCGCCCGCTACCTCTACATCCGCAACCACATGCCCCAGCTCTCCTGGGCCCAGCGCAGCGTCTATTCCGACCTCGGCGAGATCCAGCGGGAAGTCTACCGCCACGCCGCCGAAAATTCCGACGGACTAACAAACGCACAAAAAGCCTATCTCTCGCCGACCCGCGCGGCGGAGGAGTTCTACGACGTCGAGGCCGACCCGGAAAACCTCGACAACCTGCTGGACGGCGATCTTTCCCCGGAGCAGCGGGCCGCCCTCGAGGCCCACCGCGCCGCCTACGCGGCGAAGCGAGAGGAGATCCTCGACCTCGGCGCCCTGCCCGAGACCGTCATGGTCGATTGGCTCGCCGGAGAGGAGCGACCCCTGCGCGAGATCGCCCTCGGTCGGACCGACCACCGCCCCGACCTCGGGAGGATCTGGGCCGCCGCCGACCTGGTCGGCAAGGGCGCCCGCGAGGAGCTGCTCGATCTCGTCCACGACGGCGACCCGACCGTCCGCTACTGGGCCGTCCTCGGCCTGCGCCAGGCCTTCCCGGAAGACGCCGCGCTGCTGGAGGAGCTGGTGGACTCCATGGACGACATCAGCGCCCCCGTGCGCATCGAGGCGGCGGCGTGGATGGCCGAGGCCTCGGACAGGCATCGCGCCGAGGCGGTCCAGGTGCTGGGCCGCGAGCTCGTCGGCGAGGACTGGTGGACCGTGCTGCGCGCCTGCCGCGCCGTCGAGGGGCTCGGGGAGAAGGCCGCCGCCCTCCTTCCCGTGATGGAGACCCTCTACGCCCGCACCCGCTTCGCCCAAGGCGACGGCGCCATGTTCCTGGCCTTCTCCTCGGGCGCCTTTCTGGAAAAGATGGGCATGCCGACGCAGCCCTGGGACTTCTCGCCGAGGCGCTGAGCGTGAAACGCAGGCCCGCCCTTGCGGAGCGGCATCACTTTCCGTAGACCTTGTCCTGCGGATCGCCCGCCGACATCAGGTAGGCCATCAGGTCGCGGACCTCGTCGCCGTTCAGCACGTTGAGCAGACCGGGCGGCATCTGCGAGACGGGAACGGGTTCGATCCCCGCCACTTCGGAGCGCTCCAGCCTCGTCGGCGCGGCCTTGGCGTCGGGAGGATAGACCTCGAGCCGCCCGCCGCGATCGACGACGAGCCCGACGTGGACGGCCCCGCCCTTGGTCGTCACGGCGGAGGAGCCATACTGGTCGCTGATGACCTTGCTCGGATCGACGAGGGACTCCAGCACGTAGGCCGCGTCGAACTTGTTGCGGATGCTGGTGACGTCGGGTCCGATGTCGCCGCCGAAGCCGGCCGTGCGGTGGCAGGCGGCGCAGCCGACGGCGTGGAAGAGGCTCCGGCCGTTCTCGTAGTCGGCCTTCTTCAGCTCGGCGGGGGCGGCATGGCGCAGGGCGCTCTCGACGGTCCATTCCCGCCCCGGCCCCTTGGGCGGATGGATGGGGAAGTCGGGCACGGCCCGGTAGCTGACGCCGGTGAGCTCCTGGAGCGCGAGGACGTGCTCGTTCGGCGCCAGGGCGAGGGCCTCGTCGCGGGTGTTGGCGAGGAAGCCGGCGTAGCTGGCGCCGCCGGGATGCTTCGCCGCGGCATTGAGGAAGGCGAAGTAGCGGCGGCGCTGCTCCAGAGTCCAGCCGGTCTTGAGGTTGCGGAGGGCGAAGGCGTAGGCGATGCCGCGGATGGGCGGGTAGTCGTCGAGCATGGCCTGGATGCTGCGCCCGTAGCCGGGGTTGCGCACGATCAGCTCGGCCCAGTCGGGAATCTCGTCGGGACCGCCGCCCTCGATCAGGGACAGGGCCTTGTCGATGACGCCGGGGGCCTCGAGGGAGACGAGCAAGTTCACCAGTTCGACGTTGACGTCGGCGGAAGGCGAGGGCAGGAGGGCGGCGAGCTTCGCGACGATGGGCTCGCGGAGGCCCTCCGCCGGTTTGCCGAGGCGGATGAGGTTGAGCTGCCAGGCCCGCAGCCAGCCGAGGAGCTGGGCCTCGTCGAGCGTCGCGGGGTCGGTCTCGAGCAGGGCGATGGTCAGCTTCGTCCCGTGGACCTCCGGATCGCCCCTCCGCGCGAGGGCGACCGCGCCGGTGATGCGGCTCTGCGGATCGTCGGCGCCCAGGGCCCGGTCGGCCCACAGGGCGACGGGCTGCGACTCCAGCGCGAGGCGGGCGGCAGTGCGGAGGAAGCGGTCGGCGCTGCCGAGATGGGGCAGGGCCTTGGCCACGGCCTCGGGATGCTCCCTGCCGTGGAAGGCCTCCAGCTCGCGGCGCAAGGCGCGCATGGCGACGGTCTCGGGCGCTTCGGCGGGGCGTTCTTCGAGAGGGACGATCTCCGTGTAGCGGACGCGGTAGAGGGCCGACTGGGTGTTGCGCCCGCCGATCGTAAAATAAAGCGCTCCATCGTCTCCGATCACGGCGTCGGCGACGGGCAGCGGCGCACCGTGGAGGAAGGGCTCGGCCTTGCCGACGTAGCTGGAGCCCTGCGGTTCGAGATGGATCGCGTAGATCGTGCCGAAGGTCCAGTCGAGCGCGAAGATCGCCTCCTCGTATTTCCTCGGAAATTTCGCCCCCGTCCCCGCGACCATGCCCGTCGGCGAACCGGGGCCGATGTCCACGACAGGCGGCAGGCTGTCCTCGTAGTAGGCGGGCCAGCGACCCGAGCCGCTGCGCCAGCCGAAGTCGCCGCCGCTGACGACGTGGCAGATGCGGGTGGGGACATACCAGGGCGTGCCCATGTCCCACTCCATGTCGGAGTCGAAGGTGAAGAGCTCGCCGTGCCGGTTCAGGGCGAAGTCGTAGTGGTTGCGGAAGCCGATGGCGTGGAGCTCGTGCTTGCGGGTCCGCGGGTCGAAGCGCGAGGTCCAGCCGCCCGGCGCGAGCCGTCCCCGGGCGTGGCCGCGGGCGTCCCACATGCGCGGGAGCAGCAGGTCCTCCGCCCAGGTCGTGACGCGGGATCCGGAGAGCAGCTCTCCGGCGGGAGGATCGGTGAAATTCCCGGCGGCGAGATAGAGCTGCG
>CAYMMC010000385.1:0-3801 GCA_964391125.1 uncultured Akkermansia sp. | reverse complement strand
CACCTTCTGGTGCCTCTTCTTCTGCATCCTCTGGTTCTTCCTGCCGCCCGGCGCGAACCACATGGCCCTGGTCGCGACCCTGGCCTTCGCCGCCCTCGCCGTCCGCCGCTTCAAACGCGACGCCTCGGGCTGGTCGCGCTGGTACGACGAGCTCTCGGAGAACTACCTGCCCTTCACCGTGCTCGTCGTCGTCGCCGTCGCCATCGGCGGACTCGTCCAGATCGTGCCCGCGATCACGGTGAACCGGGCCATGAACGTGGAGGACCGGCTCCAGAAGCTCTACACCCCGCTCGAGCTCGCCGGGCGGGACCTCTACGTCTCGGAGGGCTGCTACAACTGCCACTCGCAGATGATCCGGACCCTCGTCCCCGACGTGCTCCGCTACGGCGACTACTCGCGCCTCGGGGAGTCGATCTACGACCATCCCTTCCAATGGGGGTCGAAGCGCACCGGTCCCGACCTGGCCCGCGAGGGCGGGCTGCGCGGCGACTCCTGGCACTACCTGCACATGCTCAACCCGCGCGACATGAACCCGCAGTCGCGCATGCCGAACTACCCCTGGCTCTTCGAGAAGAGGACCGACTTCGCCAGCCTGCCCGGCCGGATCGCCGTGCAGCAGCGCCTCGGCGTGCCCTACCCCATCATGACGCCCGAGGAGATCGAGCAAAGCGCCCGCGAGCAGGCCCTCGGGATCGCCGCCCGCCTCGTCGACGACAAGGTCAAGATCCCCGTGGCCAAGGGCGCGAAGGAGCCCGCCGACGCCGCCGCGGCGCGCGACCACCTCGCCGGCAAGCAGATCGTCGCCCTCATCGCCTACCTGCAGAAGCTCGGGGCCTACGATCCCGTCGCGCCGCCGGAACAGCCGGCCCCGGTGGAGCCGCGAACCATCAAGCCCGGCATCCCCGACCAGTTCCGCATCGCCCCGCCGGCGGAATCCGCGGAGCCCGACACCGTCACCACCGCCCAGAATCCCTGATCCCCGCGGCCACAGGCCGCCTGAGCTCGCCACCTTTTACCTTTTACTTTTCACCTTTCACTGCGGCCAAAGGCCGCCCGAGCCATGTTCCAACGCGTCATCCTCGAGAGCTGGCACGACTACGTGCCCTACGTCTGCTTCGCGCTCATCGGCGGCTCCTTCCTCGCCATCCTCCTCCGCGCCGTCCTCATGAGGCCGGAGGAGGCCGGCCGTCTCGCCGCCATGCCCCTGCTCGGCGACGAGGAGCTGGAACAGCGCCGCGAATCCACCCCCGACGACACCGCCGACCGATGAAGAAACAACAGCCAGCCGAACCCGAAGTCGCCATCCGGGAGCACGTCTTCGACGGCATCGAGGAATACGACAACAAGCTGCCGAACTGGTGGCTCTTCACCCTCTACGCCTCCATCGTCCTCTTCGTGGCCGGGTGGTTCGTCTACTACCAGACGCCCTTCCGCATCCCCAGCGACGAGGAGCGCATCGACCGGGCCATCGCGGCGATCGAGGCGAAGAAGACGGCCGAGCTGGAGTCCATGCTCGCCTCCCTCAGCAACGAATCCCTTCAGGGAATGAGCGCCGACGCGACCCACACCTCCGCGGGCAAGGCCATCTACGACGCCAAGTGCTCCGCCTGCCACGGGCTCGACCTCTCCGCGACGATGGCCGGCATCCAACTGCCCGGCCTGCCGCTGAACGACTCGGAATGGAAGTACGGCGGCACCCCCTTGGAGATCATGAAGATCGTCACCGAGGGCTCGCCCGACGTCACCAAGGGCATGGTGGCGTGGAAGGCCCAGCTCAGCCCTTCGGAGATCGCCCAGGTCGTCGCCTACATCCTCAGCCAGCAACCCGGCGCCTGACCCCGCCCCATCCCCGCGTCCGGCCTCGCCGCCGGCGCCGATCCATGCCCCCGATCAAACAGCCGAATCTCGACACCCTCACCTCCGTCAACGCCGACGGATCGCAGCACGTCCTCCATCCCGCCGACGTCAGCGGGAAGTTCACCTTCTGGCGGCGGGTCGTCGGCCTGGGCCTCATCGCCATCTACGTCCTCCTGCCCTGGATCCCCGTCGGCGGCTTCCCCGCCGTCCTCCTCGACCTCGCGGAGCGCCGCTTCCACTTCTTCGGCGTCACCTTCCTCTCCGAGGACCTCTGGATCGGCTTCTTCCTCCTCACCGGGCTCGGCTTCGCGCTCTTCTACGCCGCGGCGCTCTTCGGCCGGCTCTGGTGCGGCTGGGCCTGCCCCTACACCGTCTTCCTCGAGCACGTCTACCGCCGCATCGAACGCCTCGTCGACGGCGACGCGACGCAGCGCCGCCGGCTCGACGCGGCGCCCTGGACGGCGCACAAGATCCTCCGCCGCGCCGTCAAGCAGGGGATCTACCTGCTGGCCTCGCTCCTCATCGCCCACGTCTTCGTCTCCTACTTCGTCTCCCTGCCGCGCCTCTACGGCTACATGCGGGAGTCGCCGATGAACCATCTCAAGGTCTTCGGCACGATGATCTTCCTCACCGGGGCGCTGCACTTCTGCTTCGCCTGGTTCCGCGAGCAGTTCTGCATCATCCTCTGCCCCTACGGCCGCATCCAGTCGGCCCTGACCGACGACGACACCGTCAACATCGGCTACGACGCCGGGCGCGGCGAGCCCCGCGGCAAGAAGTCCGACCCCAACGCGGGGGACTGCGTCGCCTGCAACCGCTGCGTCCAGGTCTGCCCCACCGGCATCGACATCCGCGACGGACTCCAGCTCGAGTGCATCGGCTGCGCCGCCTGCATCGACGCCTGCGACGCCGTGATGACCAAGCTGGACCGCCCCAAGGGCCTGATCCGATACGATTCGCCGAAGGGCCTCGCCGGCGGCAAGCACCGCTACCTGCGCCCCCGCATCGTCCTCTACACCGGCCTCATGGCCCTCGGCGCCGGCGTCCTCGGGCTCTCGCTCCTCAGCCTGAGCCCCGTCAAGGCCGAGCTCGTCCGCATGACCGGCAATCCCTACTACCTCGACGAGGCCGGCGTGCGGAACCAATACCGCCTCCACCTCGCCACCAAACGGAACGAGCCGACCGAATTCCGCCTCGTCCTGGAGGGCTTGCCGGAGGGGTCCGCCGTCACCGGGCTCGACGAGGTCGTCGTGCTGCAAGCCGGCGAGGAGACCATGAAGACCCTGCTCGTCCAGGTCCCCAAGGCCGCCTACCAGGGAGAGTTCTCCATCCGCCTCAAAGGCGTCGCCACCCCGGGCAACACCAAGCTCGTCGACGCCATCGAATTCCTCGGCCCCAGCGCCTACGCCCTGGACTGACCGCGATGAACGCCCTCCGCGAACGCCCCTGGCTCTGGATCGTCCTCGGCTTCCTCCTCCTCATCGCCGGCTGGATCGTCCTGCTGAAGATCGCGGCGGACCACCGGCCCGCCAGCGTCGAACTCCGCCCCGCCCCGCCCCATGAACAGCCTTGACCCCGCCACCCTCACCCTCGGCGGACTCTTCGTCGCCGGACTCGCCACCAGCCTCCACTGCGCCGGCATGTGCGGGCTGCTCACCTGCGGCCTCGGCATCGCAGGCCGCGGCCCCGCCCTCGCTTCGGTCGGCCTCTACCACTTCTGCCGCCTCGTCGGCTACGGCATCGCCGGGGCCGTCATGGGCTTCCTCGGAGGACGGCTCGGCTTCCGCTTCGATCCCGCCGGCCTCCCCTGGCTGCCCGCCCTCCTCATCCTCTTCCTCCTCGCCATCGCCTTCGGCCTCGACAAACGGCTCGGCGCCATCCCCGGACTGGGGAAGGCCATGACCAGGCTGCGCGTCAAGACCCTCGGCCTGCCCCCGCTCGCCC
>CAYMMC010000384.1:0-3803 GCA_964391125.1 uncultured Akkermansia sp. | reverse complement strand
CGGGGCGGGAGATCGAGCCTGACATTCTGGCCGTGGCCGCGCCGAAGGCCGTCGCCCTGCCGCTGCCCGAGGGGGCCGTCTCGGTCCGCGCCGAGACGCGTCTCGACCTCGACAACGCCGACGTCGACGAGGCCACCATGCAGTGGACCATGACCACCGGCGAGCCGCGCGACCTGAGCGGGGTCCTGCCGGGCGTGCTCACGGTCTGGAAGCGGCAGACCGACGCGGCCCGTCGCACCATGGGCGAATTCAACGTGATGAAGCAGGCCTTCCCCGACATGTTCGAGCGCCGCCTCGAAGCCGTGGCGAGGAACCTCTACCGCAGCGCGCCGGGGATCGGGATCTACTACCTCAGCGACGAGCAGCTCGGGGAGGTCCTCGGGGAAAATGGCCGCGGCGCGCTCGCCGCCATGCGGAAGGACTGGCGGCTCGCCTCCCCCAAGGAGCCGAACGAGGCCCAGCGGAAGGAATACGACGACGCCCTGATCCGCCACTTGCAGCAGTTCGTGGCGCGAGCCTGGCGCCGTCCTCTCGCCGAGACCGAGCGGGACGCCTTCGCCGCCTTCTACCGCGACCGTCTCGGCGAAGGAATGGACCGGGAGTCGGCGGTGCGCGAAGGCGTGGTGCGCGCCCTGGTGTCCCCGCACTTTCTCTTCAAGGCCGAGACGCTCCCGCCGGCGGCGGCCCCGGCGCCCTCCGGGAGCGGCGACCTGCCCCTGGGCTCCTGGGAAGTGGCCGCGCGGCTCAGCTTTTTCCTCTGGGCCTCGATGCCGGATGGGGAGCTGCGCCGGGCCGCGGGGGACGGCAGCCTCCTCGAGCCCGGTGTCCTCGAGGCCCAGGCCCGCCGGATGCTGAAGGACCGCCGCGCCGCCGCCCTCGCCGAGGAGTTCGCTGCGCAGTGGCTGAAATTCTCCGGCTTCGAGGAGCACGACGGCGTCGATGCCGGGACCTTCCCCGAGATGACGCCCCAGTTGCGCGCCGACATGAAGCGCGAGGCGGTCGAGTTCTTCACCCGCCTGTTCCGCGAGGACCGCCGCGTCATGGACATCGTCCTCGGCGAGACCACCTTTCTCAACGAGCGGCTCGCCGGCTTCTACGGGATTCCCGGCGTCTCCGGCCCCGAGTTCCGCGAGGTGAAGGTCGCCGACCACCACCGCGGCGGCCTTCTCGGCATGGGCGCGGTCCTGACCAAGACCTCGCGCTCCGTGCGCACCAGCCCCGTCCTCCGCGGCGACTACCTCTACTCGGTCGTGCTCGGCCACTTTTCGCCGCCGCCCCCGCCGAACGTGCCGGAGCTGGACGAGAGCGGCCTGAAGCCCGCGTCCCTGCGCGAAGCCCTGCTCAGGCACCGCCGGGACCGGGCCTGCTCCGTCTGCCACGACCGCATCGACCCCCTCGGCTTCGTCCTGGAGTCCTTCGACCCCATCGGCCGCTACCGGGCGCAGGACGAGGGCGGCGCGCCCGTTGACGACACCGGCGAACTGCGCGGCGGCGTCGTCCTCAAAGGCATGGCGGGCCTGCGCGACCACCTCGCGAAGAACCGCGACCAGTTCACCGGCAACTTCGGCCGGAAGCTGCTCGGCTACGCTTTGGGGCGCCAGGTCCTGCCCAGCGACCAGGAGCTTCTCGCCAGGCTTTCCGCCGCCATCGAGGCCGAGCAGGGCCGCGTCTCCGCCGCCGTCGTCGAAATCGTGAAAAGCCGCCAGTTTCTCAACCGCCGCAACGAAGCGTCCGCCCTCGCCACCAATCCCTAGGGGCAAAGCCGTTGGCTCGGCCAGCGAAGACGGACCACTCTGGCTCGCGCTGAGCCCCATCGCACCCGCACTCCCTCCGGCCCCGATTCGGGGCCGGGAGAAGCCCATCGATACCGCACCCTCCGACATCGCATGAAACAGCTCGTCACCGTCCTCCTCTTGTCCGCCACGGCCACGCTTTGCGCCGGCGACTTCTATTTCATCGCCCATCGCGGCGAATACCTGGCCCTGCAACAAGACCCCGCCACCCAGAAATGGAGTTCCGCGGACTACGCGCCGGAGGGCACCCGCCCCGCCTTCGAACGGGTCCGCGACCAGCGCATCAACGCCGTGAAGCTCGATGTCCAATACACGGCGGACCACGTCGTCGTGGTCTCCCACGACCTCAACCTCAAGCGCACCACCGGACAGGATCTGCCCATCGCCACGACTCCCTACGACGTTCTGAAAGGCGCCTCCTTCCTCAGGCGCGGCGAGTTCGCGGACGAACGCATCGTCACTTTGGACGAGGCGCTCGACATCGTGAAGGGCTGCGAGCGTTTCTATCTCGATTTCAAAGCCTGGTCGCCGAAAATGATGGAGGCCGTCTTCGGATCCTTCGACGCGCACGGCATCCCGCGGGAGAACATCCTCATCGCCACCTTCAACCGCGAAGCCCTGAGAGCCGCGAAGGCCGCCCATCCCGAAGTCCGGCGCGTGCTGCACATCCGGTATCCCGAGCAAGCGGATGGAACCTTCCTCGTGGACGGCGAAACCGTCGGCTTCGAAGCGGTGAAGGCGCAACTGCTCGCGACCAGGGAGGAGCTGGGGCTCTACGGCTTCAACATCCCGACCCGATCCAAATTCACCACGCCGGAGCTGGTCCGGGAGCTGAAAGCGAAGGGCTGCTGGGTGACGCTCTGGTTCGTCGTCTCGCCGGAGGTCGCGGACCGGTTCCGCGACGCCGGCGCGGACGGCTTCGTCACCGGCATGCCAAGCTCGATCCGAGCCTGGCTGGAGAACACGCCGGGAAGGCCTTGATTCCGAGAGACGGGGCAGGGAGCCGACGGGGAGGCAGGCAAGGCCTGTGATCGTGCCGGGGCGTCGGGCCGGGGCGGTCAGACGACCCCCTGGGCGAGCATGGCGTCGGCGACCTTGACGAAGCCGGCGATGTTGGCGCCGCGGAGGTAGTTGATGGAGCCGTCGGGCTGGAGCCCGTACTCCACGCAGGAATGGTGGATGTTCTGCATGATGGCGTGGAGGCGGTTGTCCACGTCGGCCCGGCTCCAGGGGAGGCGCAGGGCGTTCTGGCTCATCTCCAGGGCGCTGGTGGCGACCCCGCCCGCGTTGGCCGCCTTGCCGGGGCCGTAGAGGAGGCTCGCGCCCTGGAAGATCTCCACGGCCTCGAGATCCGAGGGCATGTTCGCCCCTTCCGCGACGCAGAGGCAGCCGTTCTCCACGAGACGCCGCGCGTCGCCGCCGTCGATTTCGTTCTGCGTCGCGCAGGGCAGGGCGATGTCGCAGGGGATGCCCCAGGGCTTCTTGCCCTCGTGGTAGTCCAGGCCGAAGTGCGCGGCCAGCTCGGAGATGCGTCCGTGGCGTTCGTTCTTCAGCTCCATGCACCAGGCGAGCTGCTCTCCGCTGAGTCCGTCGGGAAAGTGGACGGTGCCGCCGGAGTCGGACAGCGAGATCACCTTCGACCCCAATTCGAGGCATTTCTCGGCGGCGTACTGGGCCACGTTGCCGGAGCCGGAAATCGCGACCCTGCTGCCCTCGAAGCCCAGCCTTTTGCGCTGCAGCATCTCCTGGGCGAAATAGACGCAGCCGTAGCCCGTGGCCTCCGGCCGCATCAGGCTGCCGCCGTAGGAAAGGCCCTTTCCGGTGAGGATCGAGGTCGACTCGTTGGCGATGCGCTTGTACTGGCCGTAGAGAAAGCCGATCTCGCGCGCGCCCACGCCGATGTCGCCGGCGGGCACGTCCACGTCCGCGCCCAGATGACGGTAGAGCTCGGTCATGAAGGACTGGCAGAACCGCATGACCTCCGCGTCGCTGCGGCCCTTGGGGTCGAAG
>CAYMMC010000383.1:0-3803 GCA_964391125.1 uncultured Akkermansia sp. | reverse complement strand
AAGTTCCGGAAGCTCAAGCGCCAGCGCCAGGCGATGCTGCTGGACGTACTGCCCGAGAAGTTCGGAAACAAGATCGACGGACGCAACGTCGGCAAGTTCATCGACCACCTCTACGCCCTGCCGGAGACGCTGCGCGACAGCATCATGGTCAACCGCATCCGCAAGGCCCTCGAATTGTTCGAGGGCTGCCAGGACGCGGGCGACGTGGTGCATCTGATGGGCACCCAGTCCGACACCGACGCCGCCAGGACGCAGGCGAGCTTCAGCTACGTGAAGGCCTTCGTGTGGGCGATCCCCATCGTCGGCTTCGCCGGAACGGTCGTCGGCCTGTCCCAGGCCCTGCTGAGCCTGAACTTCGACAACCTCGAGGACATCAGCTCCGTCATCGCCTCCCTGAAGGGCGTCATCAGCGGCCTCGGCGGCGCCTTCGACTCGACCCTGGTCGGCCTCGGCCTGGTGCTGCTGCTCAACTTCCCGATGAACGGGATGATCAAGGCGGAGGACGACACCCTGAACAACATCGACACCTTCTGCAACGAGGTCCTCATCCCCCGCCTCAACGACGGGCTCGGCCCGGTGGGCGAGGAGTCCGGACTGGCCAACCAACTGGTCAAGGCCGTGACGGCCGCGCAGGAGGAGTTCCTCGCCGACCTCAACACCCTTTCGGCCACGGTCGTGGAGCAGGCCCACGCCCTGGAGCAGCGGGCGGCGGAGCACCAGGAGCGCGTCAGCGCCGAGTTCGCCCTGGCCTTGGACCGCCTCCGCGAAGAGATGACGGCGGCGGTCGCCGACTCGATCCGCCAGACTACGGAGCACACCACGGCGCTCGCCTCCGGCATCGGATCCTTGAACCAAATCCTCGCCGAGCTCGGCGAGAAGCAGATCGTGATCAATCAAACCGTCAAGAAAGGCTGGTTCTCGAGGCGCTAGAAGGTCCGCAGCCTCGATTCGCCGCCGCCGGGCCCGGAAGATTCCGCGGTCCCGGCGCTCCGATTCCCCTTCTGCGAAACCAGCCCCGAGACCGGACCGAGGATGCCCCCGAACCACCCGCCCCGAGCTTCTCTCCAAACGCCGTAGTCCCGCGCCACACCACTCGCATCCCCCATGGCGAAGCCCAAGAAACCTGCGGAAGACGAAATCCTAGTGCTGCCGTTCCTGGACGTCATGTGCACCCTGATCGGGGTGCTCGTCCTCATCATCGTCTTCCTCGTCGTGTCCCAAACCCAGCAGAGCGAGGGAATGACGCAGGAGGAGGTCGACCGGGCCCTGGAGCACAACCGCCTGCAGCGCGAGCTGACCGAACAGCGCAAGACCATGGGCGATCTCGCGCCCATGCTGGAGAAGCTCGAGGAGCTGGAGAAGGAGATCGAGATCAAAGGCGCCCAGGTGGTGAACCTGAGAAAGCTCGTCGCCGACAGCGCCCAGGCGAAGGAACTGAGCCTGAACGCGCTCAAGCAGCTCGACGACCTGCTGCTGGAGATCGAAGGCTACGAGAACGAGTCGAAAATCCTGAAGACGGAGATCGACAAGCTCAAGGCCGAGATCGCCGAACGGAACCTGAAGAACGACACGCCCCCCCCCGTCGTCGTGCAGCCCAGCGGCAGCGGGTCGGCGGAGGAGGGCAAGACCTTCTTCATCGAGGCCTCGGGCGGGCGCATCGTCGTCTACTGGGACGAGCAGCGCCGCAGCCAGATCAGTTCCGCCGCCGAGGTCATCATCGCCAGCGACACCTACGACGCCTTCCTGCGGTCGGTGAAGGAGGTCCCGAACAGCAAGCTGGTGTTCCTGGTCCGCAACGACGGCATGGGCTCCTTCAACAACGCCGCCGGCTGGGCCCAGCAGACGCACGAGTTCGCGCCCGAGCAGCTCGCGAGGCTCCCCCTCCCCGGTCGTGGCGCGGTCGACCTCGAGAATTTCAGGGCCTTCATGGGCACCGTGGAGCCGCCGGAGGGCGTCGACTTCCTGCCCCCGGATCCCCAGCCGGTCCAGGCCCCCAACTGATTTCCATCGCTTTCATCCATGGCACGCAGACACCGTCAGGATCAGGAGATTCCCTTCGTCGCCCTGCTCGACACCATCACCAACGTGGTGGGCATTCTGATCATCATTCTGGTGACCGTCGGCATCGCCGCCGCGACCGCGGTGAAGAAAGTGATGCTGGACCTTCCCCAGGTCGACGAGGAGACCCTGATCGAGCTGAGGCAGCAGGTGACGATGGAGAGAACCCCCGAGGACCCCGAGGAGGTCAAGAAGAAGATCGAAGCCCTCGAGAAGACCATCCAGGTCCACGACGAGGAGATCAAAACGCTCGACGTGCAGGATAGAAGCGTCACCATGGCCAATGTCGAGGACCTCGAAGGGCAGTTGGCCGAGAGAACCAAGGTCCGGGACACGAAGAAGACGCAGGTCGACACCATGCTGACCGAAATCGAGAAGCTGAAGGGCATTCTCGAGAACACTCCCTTGGTGGACCACGGCCCGCCCTCCGTGGTCAGACTGCCGAATCCGAGGCCCTATCCCGAAGACGCGAAGGAGCTGAGGATCTACGTGGCCCAGCAGGGCACCTTCCTGCTCGACCAGCAGGAACTCCTCCAGACGGTGACCGCCCGGCTGAACCAGAACCGCTCCCAACTGCTCTACCGCGATCCCGCTCCCGAGCCCTTCGTGCCCATGCTGACGAAGATCCTGGGCGAGGCGGACGCCAAAAAGGCTTGGCCGGACATCGCCGGAATGGCCGGCGCCTTCCAAATGGACGGGGTGGCGAAAGCCTGGAAGGTGGCCAACGACGCGGGCACTCCGCCCACGAAGCAGCTCCTGGAGACGGCGGCAAGCCTCTCCCTCGCCACGAGGAAGCCCATGGGGAGCGTCATGGAAGCCATTCTCGCCGCCACCAAGGGGGACTACGAGAAGTGGGTGGCGCTCGATCCCTCCACCAACCCCGCGACCCCCACCATCAAGGTGGAGGCCGACGACGGCAACCGCGTCGTCTTTCATTGGGGGAGCGCCAAGGAGGAGGTGCGCGCCGACGAGCGGAACATTTCCAACTACTTCCGCGATCTCGCCGAGACCGACCGCAACAAGGAGGCGATGCGGAACCGCGTCATCTACGACGCCTACAAGATCAGCGAGCTGATCAAGCGCGAAGCCAACAGTCTCAACGCGTCCCGGGCGTTCAACATCGAAGCGGACGTGACCCCCGGCCGGACCACGATGCTGATGAAGCTCACGCCCAAAACGGGAGAGACTCTCGAGCAGATGCGCCAGCCCAACTCGAACTACGTGCAATCCCTGCGGAATCTGAAGTCCAACGCCAAGGGCGTGGCCGTATTTCTCGTGACCCCGGCTGCGGTGCCAACCTACCTGGAGGCCCGCTCCATCTCCGAGGACATCGGCGTGCCAGCCACCTGGAACTTCATGAGCGACGTCCAGAACATCCCCATCACCATCGCCGGGTTCGAGGTGCAGCGCTTCGCCGAAGCGCCCAAGCCCGGCCCGCGACGCACGACGATCAATGCGCCGAAGATGGGCCTCGACTGAGAGGTCGCCTCGACGGCCGGGGGGCGGTCGCCCTGCGGATCTGTAGGGCAAGCGCTCCGCTTGCCGCCCCGGGAATGGCTTGGGAGGGCGCCGAAAGATCTGACCGCATCGCGTGCGGAATCCATCTCGCCCGCCCCTCCCCGCACCCGCAACCCTGTAGATAATACGGATTAACGACCGTTTCTGCACAACAAAGGAAGCTGCGGTGGCTTTGGCAGTGGCATGGGCTTCCAGCCCATGCGCCGGTCTGCCACGACCGGAGGCCG
>CAYMMC010000382.1:0-3807 GCA_964391125.1 uncultured Akkermansia sp. | reverse complement strand
CGCCGGTGTTGTCGGCCACCTGCACCTTGGATTCCATCTGGATCATGGCTTGTGAAATGAGTTGGGGGATTCGGTCGGGATGACGGGGGGCCGGCGGCTCAGTGCGAGAGGACCTCCTTGAGCTTCCAGCACTTCTTCTTGCTGATCGGACGGGTCTCCTCGATCAGGACGCGGTCGCCCACCTTGGCCTCGCCGTTCTCGTCGTGGGCGAAGAAGGCGGTGGTCCGCTTGACGATCTTCCTGAAACGAGGATGGGGGACGCGGCGGCGCACCTCGACCACGATCGTCTTCTGCATCGCGTCGGACGTGACCACGCCCACGCGGGTCTTGCGCAGACCGGGCTCGCTCTTGTTCTCTGACTCGCTCATCGTTGCTGGTAGGAAAATGGGATGGGTTCTTTGGACGCGGAGCTTCACGCGCGTCCGGCGCGCCTCGCGCTGAGGACGGTTTCGATCCTGGCCACCTCGCGGCGGGCGGTGCGGATGCGGGCCGGGTTCTCGAGCTGGCCCGACTCCTTCTGGACGCGGAGCATGAGGGATTCCTCTTTCAGTTCGCGACGGCGGGCCGTCAGTTCGTCGACGGTCAGCTCACTCAGTTTCTTGATGGACTTGGACATTGGGAAGGCTCCTCGGATCGGGGTGGAATCATTGCTCGGCGCGGCTCACGAAGCGGCAGCGGATCCCGAGCTTGTTGGAGGCGAGGCGGAGCGCCTCCTTCGCGGAGGACTCCGGAACGCCGGAGATCTCGAACATCATCGTGCCGGGGCGCACCACGGCCACCCAGGCGTCGACCGGGCCCTTCCCCTTCCCCATCCGGGTTTCGGGGGGACGGGCGGTGATCGGCTTGTGCGGGAAGATGCGGATCCAGACCTTGCCCTTCCGCTTGAGGTAGCGGTTGATCGTGATCCGGCAGGCTTCGATCTGACGGTTCGTGATCCAGCCGCGGCCGAGGCACTGGAGCCCGTATTCGCCGAAGCTCACTTTGGTTCCGCGCGTGGCGTTGCCCGCGCGGCTGCCGCGGTGCGTCTTGCGAAATTTTACTCGTTTGGGAATCAGAGGCATGGCTGGTCTCCTGGGAGGTTAGGATTCGTGTGCGTATGCGTATGCGGCTTGGAAAAGGTCAGGCGCCCGCCTGGTCCCGGCGGGGGGGGCGGGGACCACCCTGCCCGCGGGGCGCACCTTCGCGGCGGGGACGTCTCGGCCCCTCTCCGGGGACCTCGTCCTTCTTGGTGATCCAGACTTTGACCCCGATGATGCCCCAGGTCGTCTCCGCCTCGGCGAAGCCGTAGTCGATCGGGACGCGGAGCGTCTGGAGGGGGACCTTGCCCTCGCGGTAGGACTCGGCCCGGGCGATGTCGGCGCCGCCGAGCCGACCGGCGCAGCGGATCCGAATGCCTTCCGCGCCGAAGTCCATCGCGGTCTGGATGGCCCGCTTCATGGCGCGGCGGAAGGAGACGCGCCGCTCCAGCTGGGTGGCGACCTGGGCGGCGACCCAGGAGGAGTCGATCTCGGGCTGGCGGATCTCGCTGATGTCGATCTTCACCTGGGCGCCCTTGCACATCTCGCTGATGTCCGCGGTCATCACCTCGATCTCCTGGCCGCGCTTGCCGATGATCAGCCCGGGGCGGGAGGTGTGGAGCGTCACCCGAACGCTGTTCCAAGCGCGCTCGATCACCACGCGGGAGACAGCCCCCTTCTGAAGACGGTCCTCGAGATAGCGGCGCACCTTGAGGTCGGCGTGGAGCTGGTCGGCATAGTCCCCTTGGGGCGCATACCAGCGCGACTGCCAATCCTTGCTGACGGCGAGCCGGAACCCGATCGGATGTACTTTTTGTCCCATAATGAAAAAACGTTGGTTGCCGGATCAGTTCCCTTGCTTCCCTTCGGCGAGCTCCTTCGCTTGGGCGATCCAGTTTTCCCGCTCGACGCGACCTTTGAAGGCAAGCAGTTCCTCGAACTCCTCGACGTTCCGTTCGGTCCAGCCCGCGATCTGCTCGAATCGGTAGACGCCGACGGAATTGAGCTTTTCCTCGAGGGCCGGCCCGACGCCGCTGAGCAATTTCAGGTCGTCGGTTTCGGCGGGGGGGGAGTCATAGACCATTCCGAGCACTTCGTCAAGCCTCGGCGTCCCGGAGGCGGTCGATTTCGCTTGCGACTTCGCTTCGGATGCGGGTTTCGGGGCGCTTTCGGACTTCGCTGGGCGCGCGGCTTTGGCGGAGCGGGCCTGGGGCTTCGGCTTCGCCGGGGCCTCCTCGTCCGAGAGCACCACGGTGAGATGGCTGGTGCGCTTGAGGATGGAGCCGGCCGAACCGCGGGCGCGGGCCTTGAAGCGCTTGAAGGTCGGGCCTTCCCCGACGACGGCGCTCTTCACGTAGAGGTCTTCGAGCGGCAGCTCGAAATTGTTCTCCGCGTCGGCCAGGGCGGTCTTCATCGTCTTGGAGAAGAGCCGGGCGCCCTTGCGGGGCGTGAATTGCAAGAGGTCGAGCGCGGCGGAGGCGGGCAGCCCCTGAATCTCGCGGGCCACGTCGCGGGCCTTGCGCGCGGAGATGCGGGCGTATTTATAGGTCGAGGTGACGTCCATGGTTCTGATCGGGTTGGTCGCTTATAAAGGGTTTTGTTCGGGGAGGAGCCGGATCCCATCTCCGACTTGCACCTCGCCCGCCTCGGCGAGCCGCTCCTGGAGGACGGCGCCGGAAATGGAGTCCCGCACGTCGACGACGAGCGCGGAATAAAGGGGGCGGCCTTCGCGGAGGAGCGCGACGGGGGTGCCGACCCGGAGACCGCTGCGGCGCCCCGCGTCGAAGACGACCAGGCCGATGCCGTCGTCGATGCTCACGACGCGCGCTTTGGAGAGATCGGCGGGATCGGACGCAGGCGCGTTCTCCGATGCGAGCGACGCATCCGCTTCGGCCAGCGAGGCTTCGGCTTCGGAGCGGATCTTGGCGTCGAGCTGGGGCGTCGTGGCCAGCACTTTGAGGAAGGTTTCGCTGAGGCGCCGGATCGCTGCCGCGCGACGCTCGCCCTCCTGGCTGGCGATGTCGAGATCCCGCACCGCCTTGAGCAGACGCTGCTCCAAGGACTGCGCGTCGGGCGAGAGGAGGTCGACGCCGAGGGCTTGCAGCCTCAGCTCCGTCTCCCTCGCGGCGGTCATCTGCTCCTCGCTCACCCGGACCGCTTCGGCGAGGCTCTCGACCACGGCGCGACGCCGGGCTTCGGCCTCCTCGGCCCGCGCGTCCGCCGCCTCGGCTTGCTCCTGCGCCAGCTTCAGCGCCGCTCGGAGCTCCTTGAGCTCGACCGTCTCCCCGGCGGCGCCGACCGCCGTCCACAGGCCCGCGACGGCAGCCGCGAAGGCGGCGAGCCGGAAGCGCAGGAAGGATCGGCGTGCGTTCATGTCGGGAGGATGCGCAGGAAGGGGCGGGGATGGCTCGGGCAACGGCGGGTCAGCCCTTGATCTTCGGATTGTGGCCGCTGTGGCCGCCGAACTTCCGGGTCAGGGAGAATTCCCCGAGCTTGTGGCCGACCATGTTCTCGGTGACGAAGACCGAATTGAACTCCTTGCCGTTGTGGACGAGGAAGGTGTGGCCGACGAAGTCGGGGGTGATCATGGAGCGGCGCGACCAGGTCTTGATCGGACGCCGTTGACCCGACGCGTTCATGTCGTCGATCTTGATCAGCAGCTTGTGATCCACGAAGGGACCTTTTTTCAGTGAACGACCCATAATAGTTTCTCTCTGGATTCAAATGCGGTTTTCCGGGGGCATCAGCGGCGGCGCTTCTTCGCCTTGCGCCGTTCGACGATGAACTTGTC
>CAYMMC010000381.1:0-3808 GCA_964391125.1 uncultured Akkermansia sp. | reverse complement strand
CCCACGCCAGACCGCACCCAATACCACGGCACCCGCACCGCGTTCTCGTGGAGAGCCTTGGCGAGCGGAAAGGAAAATTCGCCCGGACGGATTTCGACGGGACCGCCTTCCCTCGGCACGACTCGCGTCCGGGCCTCCACAGAAACGGGCCGCTCCCGCAGAAGCACGACGAAACCGGAGCGCTGCGCTCCCCACCGGGTCTTCGTTCCTTCCACGTCGGACAGCAGCGCGGCATCCAACCATCCCTGCCGCGCTGCTGAAAGCGCCATGTCCCGGTCCCGGAATTTCAACGCCTCGGCAAAGGTCGCCGCCCCCTCCGGCAAATTCTCCGGAATCCGGTCCGACTCCTCCAGGACCGACCGGATCTCCGTCGGCAGGGTCAATTTCTCGCGCGCCCCGAAGATCCGCTCCGCTTGGAACAGGGCGAAGGGCGGATAGATCCAGGCCGACGGCCCCAGCGACGCCTTGATCTCTTTCTCCGCCGCCATCCAATCGACGGTTTTCACCCACAGCCAACACACCGGCGTCTCGAATCCGGCGGGGCGCGATTCCCGCCGGTGACGATGGAGCCGCCCCAATCGCTGGATCAGCAGATCGACCGGCGCGAGATCGGTCACGAGGAGATCGGCGTCGATATCGACCGACTGCTCGACCACCTGCGTGGCCACGAGGATCGCTCCGTGTTTCGGACGCTCCTCCCCGTCGCGGCCCAGCTTCTCCATCCAGAGACCTTCGTTCTCCTGCCGGTCCAAAAAGGTGAAGCGGCTGTGGATCAAGCCGGTTTCGACACCGGTTCCGTCGCGGAGGCAGGATTTCAGCGCCAGATAGGTCTCCTGCGCCGAGCGGACGGTGTTGCGGATCACCAGGACGCAGGCCCCGGCCTCCGCCGCCCCGGCGATGGCCTGAAGTTCGCCGGGATCGTCGGGCGAACGGCGCTCGATCCGCACCGTCGTTTCGCTCGGCCTCTCCCCGTCGACGCGAACGGGCTCGGCAACGGGGCTTCCGGCCTTCACCCGGGTGATCAGCGGATAGACCTCCGGCATCCCGTCGGGCACGCGAGCGCCCGCCGCCTCGACCAGCTCCCGACGACGCCGGGCGGTGAGCGTGGCGGACAGGACGAAGACCGAGCATCCGACCTCGAGGAGGTGCTTCACGAGCCGGTCCACGAGCGCCGAGGTGTAGGGGTCGTAGGAATGCACTTCGTCGATGACGACCGCCTTGCCCGAAAGCGCAAAGAGACGCAGCGCCGCGTGCTTCGCCGCCATCACCCCCATCAGCGCCTGGTCGATGGTGCCGGTTCCAAACGGCGCCAGCAGGGCGCGGCGCCCCGAGGCGAACCACCGGTGCGCGTCGGTCGCGTCGCCGTCGGCGTTCGCATGGGTCGGCTGAAGTGGCCGGATGCGGTCCGGAAAGAGCCACGCATTCCCATGGACCAGCGCCTGCACCGAGTCGCGGTCGGCGACGGTCCGGTCCAAAAACCGGGTGATGCGATCATGGATGCGGTTGCTGGTGAGCTGGGTCGGCAAAGCGAAGTATAGACCGCGCTCGCCGCCTTCGCTCCACCGCCGATACGCGGCGGCCAACGCGGCTTCGGTCTTGCCCATGCCCATGGGAGCCTCGACGACATACAAGCCGGGGGCGTCGGTGGCGGCGATCAAGGCCTCCTGCAAGGGGCGCGGCGCCAGCGGTGCGCCGTCGTCCTGGGGATCGAAGAGATCGCCGAAACTCAGGCCGGATTTGACCTCGCGTCGATGCCATCCGAGCGAGGCGAAGGATTCCCCGGCCTGCCGCCGGGCCTGCTCCGGCGTCCACACATGGCGCAGCGTCTCCGACAAAGCCAGAGGAAACCAATCGGTGTTGGAGCCGATCCAGTCGGCGAAGGTGACAAGGCCCGTCAGCCAGTGCAGCCGGGCGGAGTCCCGCGCGAGTTCCTCGCAAGCGATGGGGCCGAAGCAATCGACCAAGCGGTCGAGGAGTTCGCGGCGCAACGAAGCCGCCCAAGGGAAGCTTTCCGCCTCCGCGCGGAGGTCGCCCGCGAACACGGCGACGGAAGGATGGTAGCCTCCGTGGTGGGCCCCCACGCTCAAGGTCCACGCGGGCGAGCGTCCGTCGGCTCCTCTCAGTTCCGGCAGCGTTCCGAGCCAGGCCTGCCCCAGTTTGGCATGGTTGCCCTCGTGCCTCATGGCCTTCGGATCGGCCAGCTTCGCGAGCGGGCATTTCGATTGAAAGCCAGGGGATATTTTCCCGATGTCATGGACCGCCGCCACCGTCGTGATCCCGGCAAAGGGCAGATGCCCCGCCGCCGGGGGAAGCCGTTCCAGAATCACTTCGGCGACGGCGCCGACGACGAGGCAGTGGTCGAGCACGGTCTGGGCCGGAAGCCCTGATCCGGGATCCGTCTTGGCCCAACAGTCGGCAAGGATGGGGTGCATGGGAGACGACGATGGCGAGGAATGGCGGCGGCGCCACGGGATACCGATCGGCACGAGCACGATGCCGGCATCTGGGCTGCATACGGGATGATCGCCCAGGGGGTGGGACATTCACGGGCCCACCACCCAAAAAAAGATCCCCTGACGCACTGTTCCGGATGTCGGCGGCAGGCGACCGGCTTGCAAGACGAAGCCCGGCTTGCAAGACGAAGCCCGGCTCCGCGCCGCCGCCCTCAGCCTCTCAGCCTCTCAGCCTCGCCGCGATCTCCTTGGCGAAGTAGGTCAGGATCATGTCGGCGCCGGCGCGCTTGATGCCGAGGAGGGACTCCATCGCGACCTTCCTTTCGTCGATCCAGCCGTCCTTGGCGGCGGACTTGATCATCAGATATTCGCCGCTGACCTGGTAGGCGGCGATGGGCAGATCGAAGGCCTCCCGCAGCGCGTGGACGACGTCGAGGTAGGGGCCGGCGGGCTTCACCATGAGCATGTCGGCGCCCTCGGCGACGTCGAGTTCGGCTTCGCGCAGCGCTTCCCGGCGGTTCGACGGATCCATCTGGTAGGTCTGCTTGTCGCCCGCCTTGGGGGCGGAGTCGAGGGCGCCGCGGAAGGGGCCGTAGTAGGCCGAGGCGTATTTCGCCGCGTAGCTGAGGATGGAGACCTCCTCGTGGCCGCGGGCGTCGAGGGCGGCGCGGATCTGGCCGACGCGTCCGTCCATCATGTCGCTGGGCGCGACGATGTCGGCGCCGGCCTCGGCGTGGCAGAGCGCCTGGCGGCAGAGCACGGCGACGGTCTCGTCGTTGAGGATGCGCAGGTCGCCGGAGGGGCCGGGCTCGACGATGCCGTCGTGTCCGTCGGAGCTGTAGGGATCGAGGGCGACGTCGGTGATCACGGCCATGCCGGGGCAGGCGGCCTTGAGGGCGCGGACGGCGCGGGGGACGAGACCGTCGGGGTTGTGGCATTCCTCGCCCCGGGGGCTCTTCAGGGAGTCTTCGATCTTCGGAAAGAGGACGACGGCGCGGACGCCGGCCCGCCACGCCTCGCCGACTTCTCCGACGAGCCCTTCGAGGCTCCAGCGCACGCAGCCGGGCATGGAGGC
Organism: uncultured Akkermansia sp.; assembly: GCA_964391125.1. Lineage (GTDB taxonomy): Bacteria > Verrucomicrobiota > Verrucomicrobiia > Verrucomicrobiales > DEV007 > Arctic95D-9. The sequence goes on along the minus strand of CAYMMC010000381.1, from coordinate 280 downwards.
GATGGGGACGTCCTCGGGATCCTCGTGGAGGAAGAGCGGGTAGATGAGGTCGGCGGGATGGAGGGCCGTTTCCCGGACGAGGCCGCGCACCGCCTCGCTCTTGCGGTTGCGGCGCGGACGGAGGGGGAGCTTCAGTTTTTCGGACATAGTTCGTATCCTTCCTTGGTGTCCTTCACTTCCCAGCCGAGCGCGGCGAGCTCGTCGCGGAGCCGGTCGGCCTCGGGCCAGTCCTTGGCGAGCTTGGCGGCGCGGCGGCGCTCGGCGAGGGCGGCGACCTCCG